>NZ_JAUBRA010000163.1:0-1911 GCF_036701555.1 Microcoleus sp. Pol10D4 | reverse complement strand
TCTCAGGGCTAAAGCCACTGAGATTCTGCTGACAGATTGACTTTAGTTATTACCAAAGCCTAATTCTCGCTACGGTGGTCAAACACCGTCTACCTAGTCGGTCAAGATTTACACTTAACTTACTAGCTACTTTTCTGAGAATGTTAGCCGCGCCATTTAAATCTGCGTTGATTACAGTTCCATCGGCAGAGCGATACAAACCACGTTTAATTCGTTTTCCAGATGCTTTCCACTCAGGCGGTTTTTCACCGTAGCTGGGCAGGGAGTCTCCATCAAGAAAACTACTTTTGGACGTATATGCTTCTTCGGTTTCCGTAAACTTAATGGCGTGCAAATCGCACAATTGGTTTAGTCGATGTTTCAGCTTTCCTAATGGCATTTGAACAAATCTCTGATTGTTCAGCTTACCCATATCGGCATTAGATTTAAAACCTTGGTTCCATCCAATTACTAGATTACCAATCCCATGCTGTAAGCAGTGGGAAACAATCAGCTTCGCAGCTTTGTTTATACCATCGCGCATCTGGTGATTACGCTTGCGAGTTACACGGTCTAGCCAGTTGTCCCAGTAACCAGCGGGCTTTCCTTCCTTTCTAGTTGCTACTTTTTTATTCCATAGCTGATTCATAGCTTTCATGGCACGAGCATCAATCAAGAAAGAATTTCCCAGGGTGTCCACACAGGCTGCTAAATTGTCAGCAATTCCCAAATCAATTGACAGCGCTTGGGTGTAATCTAAAGTGTGCTGCTGGCATTCTACTTCATAAGACATCTCCAAGTAGAAAGCACCATTCTTCGGGAGAATCGTGAACTCTTTAACCTTTGAGTAGTCAATGTTTGACGACATGGGTAGAAAGAATTCAGAAATCCCGAACCAGCGCCGTACTGTTAAACCCAGGGAAAATCTCAATTGGTCGCCGACAAGCGCTGGCTTTAATCCACCAGAATTTGGATAAGCGACTTTAAATAACTTAGAACCTGTTAAATAGCTCGGAGGCTTGGGTCTAAAGTGCAATTGACCTTTGCTATACAAAGCTTTTAACTCTTTGAAGCTTTTAAACGCCTCCGTAACCGACATCAAAGTTTGTTGCATAGGCGTTGAAGGCAGCGACTTAGCAACCATCGACTTTGCAATTGACGGTTCAAAAGATAAGTCAAATTTTCCGGTCAGCAACCTGCCCGTTTTGAAAAAGGTTTGGCGAGCCAAATAGACGGCACTATTATAAAGTTTGCCAGATTGCCGACAAAGGTAGTTTAATACTGCTTCAACTTCTTTGGTGGGAGACAACAATACTTGCTGTACTCCCATCATTTTTTTGACCTTAGCCACCTCTTTTTTCTGTAAATTAGTTGATTTATTTAGTTTAACTGGATATAGTGGATAAATTAAGCGATAACAACAAAAGTTTATGTTGCCTCTTCCAGAGTACAAGACTCACAACCACGTCAAATTCTTACTCAATTATCACTTCGTCTTCATTCCCAAGCGTCGCAAGAAAGTTCTAGTGGGAGACGTAGCAACTAGACTGCGAGAGCTGTTTTTAGCGCTTTCGACTGAGAAAGGTTGGGATATTCTAGCTTTAGAAGTGGCACCAGATCACGTACATTTATTCGTCGCCGTCAATCCGATGGATACTCCTGCGCTGGTCGTTAAGGCGTTCAAAGGACGTTCTAGTCATCATTTAAGGGCCCAGTTCCCAGAATTAAAAAAGCTGCCGTCTTTGTGGACGAGCAGCTATTTTGTTAGTACCGCAGGCAATATTAGTAGTGAAGTTGTGAAAAAATACATAGAAGATCCGCATCATTGTGCTAATTAAGAAAGAAAGAACACGGGGACTGAAGTCCCCCGCTCCGCTTCCCTCTCAGGGCTAAAGCCGCTGAGTTTCCCGCATCCCGTATTGATTTTTATGA
>NZ_JAUBRA010000070.1:0-35670 GCF_036701555.1 Microcoleus sp. Pol10D4 | reverse complement strand
CTGATTTTTCGCTCATCTGACTACATTATCATATTTCTCGGCGATCGCTCTCACTATTTTTTACCTGAATCCTTACCATCTTGGTAGTAGTTGGCGAAAACTGACGTAAAAAAGCTTTCAGTTGTGACCACCATAATTCGATCGGATTAAAGTCAGGAGAATAAGGTGATAAATTCAAGACACTGGCACCAGCAGCTTGAATCAAGGGTTCAATCACTTCCAACTTATGGGCTGGTAGATTATCCATAACAACGACTGCGCCCTTCCATAAGTTGGGCACCAAACACTGTTCAACAAAAACTGCAAATGCCTGACTATCCATCGACCCATTCAGCGTCATTAATCCTACTACTTTTTTCAAGCTGATTGCCCCAATAACTGTTACTTTTGCACCCCGATAAAACGGTTTTAAATCATAGACTCTACTACCAGATCTCGAACGTGCGTGGGTTCGTGTCAACCCCAATAAAACGCCCATTTCATCCAAAAACACCAGATTATTCTGGTCGATATTTTTCACTTTCTCCCAATACTCACACCTCAAAATTTGCACTCTGTCACTGGCAGATTGACTACTCCGTATTGTTTTTTTTTTCGCGTCAGATTTTGTTTAATTAGTTCGCGACACATCATACTAGAACTGACAGATTGTTTGTGACTATCTAGCCAATATTCACAATATTCTGACAAGGTGCTATCTGGATATTTTTCCACCATCTGGGTCAATTGAGTTGTGGACGAGTGTAACACACTTTTTAGGCTTCCACCCTGTTTTTTGGGTTGAACGTGACCAGTCGTTTGTTTTTGTTTTAAGATTTTTTGAACAAACGCTTTACTCACATCAAAACGCTGGGCTACTTTCCTGACTGATGTATCACCTTGTTCATAGGCTTTAACTATTTTTTTACGAAACTCTATTGAATAAGCTTTCATTTTTTCTGGTGAGGCTACTGAATCTAGTGTACCACATATACATGGAATCTGCTGTATATGAGGAGGCGATCGCTCAACTTTTTGAACTTTCCAGTCGATCCGTGGTCGCTTTCGAGGGACATCCCGTGTCCAGCAAAGTACAAGAGGAGGCGATTGTTTTCGGCAGGTGGCTGGAGTTTTTCTGGCAGCCATTTGGTGAGCAGGTTCTCAAGCTCTTTCAGCGTGGGCTGGCGCCCAGTGTCATCTGTGATTAGCTCAACCTGATAGTGATACTCGTCTCTCAAGAGGTCAGCTAGTGTTTCAGCGTCAGGTTTTGCAGTCTTCAACTTGGCGATACCGTTTTGATATTGGTTGATGCCAATGATGATCGCTAAGTTGTGAGTAAAGTTCATCATCAATGAAATGTCCTTGCTAATGTAGATCAGAGCATCTGGTGATTTAGGAGTGCGATCGTCTTTTCAAGCCCGTGTACCAATCGAGTAACAGTTGTCGCATCACTGCCATAACGTTTCATGCAGAGAACCCCTAGAAGTTCTTAAGGTAAGTTGGGGCAAGTCTTTCGATAAGGTTCATCAGGAAAAAATTGTCGCCATTCCTGTTGCGTCAAATTACGGTTGAGGCGGGCACAAGCTTCATTAATTAGATCCTCTGGCTTCCACAACAAAATATGTACAGTTTCTAGAACCTGTAATGCCAAATATCGTTGACTAAGTGCAACATTTCCCAAGTCCCAATCGGATGTGATTCGTACCCTTGGTCTACCAGTCTTCACCTCCCAGATATACATTGGACGTTCATCTGTATCCTCTACACCTATCATTGCCAAGTATTGCCCATCTGAACTAAGAGCTATTGAATCTATTCTGTAAAAGTTTTCAAAACTAATACGCCCAACTTCTTGACCAGTACTCACTTCCAAAACCCTGACTAAATCCAGGGCTCTTGCACGTTCTGTAGTTACATCTTTACCTGATATTGCTAAATATTTTCCATCCGAATTTAGGGCAAACTTCCAGAATAGGGGATCATACGAGGTATTAGGTATATTCACCAATTCTTTGCTATTAGCGGTTTCCGAGACTCGTAAAAAATCACCTAATCCTTCTGCATAATCTGTAGATACGACAGTGAGATTTAGGTATTTTTCATTCGGGCTAAAGACTATTGCCTTTACCTGTCCCTTTTGAGGTATGCTTTCTAATTGCTTTTTAGTAGCGACTTCCCACACTTTCAATTGTGTGTTTTCCTCTCGATTGACAGCAGCTATATATTTGCCATCTAAACTCAAAGCAATAACTTCTGGACTTAGCCCTAAAATCTCTTTTGGTATGCTGGCTACTTGATTACCAGTTGCAGTTTCCCAAATCTGTATCTCTTCAGGGGCAATACCTTCGGCATCGGCTTTAGCTTCCTTGTAGTTTGTTATCGCGAGATATTTCCCATCAGGACTTAAGGCAATAATAGATGTAGAGCTACATGGTATACTAGCCATCGGAGCGTTATCATCGCCCCTAGTTATCTCCCATACTTGTATCCCTTCTGTAGTACCTGTAGCTAAATATCTCCCATGCGAGCTACAAGCCAAATTTCTTTCGCAGAAACTATCATGAGGCACACGAGCTATTTCTTTACCAGAATTTACTTCCCACACTTGCACAATATAGGGATTGGTCAATGCTTCAAAATTTTTTGTAATGCCACTTAAAGTGGTCAAGTATTTTCCATCAGGGCTAAAAGCAACAGCCCTCAGCATTTCATTGAATTCGGACAGTCGAGCTACTTCCCTGGTAGTGGACACATCCCATACTTGTAGTATGCTCCCAGCAGATGCGGCTATGTATTTTCCATCAGGACTAAAGCCAAGGATTCCGACGCTTTCATTGTAGCTTGTACCGCCTGTTATACGAATTACATCTTTGCTAGTTTTTGCTTCCCAAATTCGTATCTGTGCAGGATTTTCAGAATTTGTTCCAGCTAGGTACAAGTCTTTTCCATTTGAACTAAATGCAAGGGCATCTATCCTATCTTTTTGTAGAATACTAACCTCTTCTCTAGCCGTCGCTATTTCCCATACTCTGACTAGCTGAGTGTTTTCGTCCAAACATACTGTAGCTATAAATTTACCATCAGGGCTGAAGGCAGTCTTGGCGAACAAATTGCTTTGGCTTATATAGGGATGATATTCAACATCAAGGTTAGGTATGTTGGTAACTTCATTACCTGTAGCTACTTCCCAAACCTGTAGACGGGAGATTTCGTCTGAATTAGAACTGACTGTAACTGTAACTAAGTACTTCTCATCTGGTGGACTGAAGGCAATAGCTTGTTTGGTATCTACTCCAGATATATTGGTATATTTGTTGAGTGTAGTAACTTGTTCACCTGTATTTACTTTATATACTTGTACCTGTGTCGTTTTCCCCGATTCTATTTCCCCTGACTCTATAGTTACTACAGGTAAGTATTGCTCATGTTGGTTAATGTCAGTCGTTTTCCCCGATTCTATTTCCCCTGACTCTATAGTTACTACAGGTAAGTATTGCTCAGGTTGGCTAATGTCAGTCGTTTTCCCCGATTCTATAGTTACCATAGCCAGGTATTGCCCGTTTGGGCTAAAGGCAACAGCATCAACTTGATGGGATATCTGAGTGATACGGCGCGGGAGCAAACTTAAACCACTACGCAGGGTGTTATCAGCTTCCAAGGAAGGAGATAGGCGTATAGATTCTATAGCAAGGAGAAGACTGCGCGGTAACAGCTTAACTAGCTGATTTCGTGCCAACTCGGCGTGAGCAGCTAACTGGGGAGATACTGCTAAGTTACGTCGCTCTTCAGCTTCTTTCAGTTCATCGAGTCGTTGTTTCTTGCTTTGTTTTACAAATTCTGTTTCTAGTTTGTTGAGCCAGTTATTATTAGGAGATTCAATTACTTTTTCTAACCAAGCCAGACGCTCAACTTCTCTAGTCCAAAGACCACCTTTTCCTGTTGACCAATCATTAGCAGCAGGCGTTAAACGTTGTTGCAGTGCCAAATCCCCCTGGCTCTGCTTGATCCATTCCTGAAGTTTGTCCCAGCCGCGTACTAGGAAATCGTGGGCAGGTTCGACGTAGGGTTCTCCTGTCTCCTGTCCCTTCACCAGCAAACGAGCTTTGATTAGCCGATCGCTCACCTGCGCCACACGCTTGTTCTCTTCCGAATCTGGATACACCAATTCAGATTCCGGCACCCGTCGCCGTGCCACTCCTCCCCCCTCAATAGTCACCATTCGCAGCATCACCCGTCGCATCGTAGTTTGGTATGCCTTACCCGATGCTTCCCCAAAATCTCTTACAAGGTTGTCATACTCCTCTGTGGCGCGGCGAGTCAGGGGTCCTGCCACTCCGCCGAGTTCCTCATAGTCCTTGATTCGCAAAGCGCGATCGGTTGCATTATCCTTCGTCCAACGAGCGTACAATTTAATGTAGAGTTCACTCAAGGTAAATGAGAGCAACGGCAATGCTCCCGGCATCTGCCCCACCTCATCAATCAACTTGCCTACCAACTCCGATGGCTCAAAGTACAATGCTTGCTTCAGTGCTGGTCCCTCGATCGCCTGTCGTAACTCATCCAAATTCATCGCCCGCACGGGGAATCGGGCATCTTTCCAGTAAGCCGAAAGTGGTGAGGAAAGAAAACGCGGTTCAAAGTCCGATCGTAGCGTTAACACAATATGCAACTGCTGAGGACATTCAACAATTGCCTCTCTCAGCACCTGCAAAAACGGTAGCCAAGGTTGAGGTTCAGCAGCGCGAACGCCAATTGTCTCGTTCCGAGAATCGCCCTCTTGCCCGTCACCACCATGAGTTTCTGTTTGACTCTCCTGGCTCATCGTAATCAACTCTTCAAACTGGTCGATTGTTAACAGCAACTTGACATCGAGATGAGTTTCTCTCCACTTTCTAATCACACGGGTGAGGTGTTGCCGCGAGTTTTGGAGTCTATTACTCAGAGACTCTAGCTGTTCAAAAATTGCCCGATAAAGCTGGGATAACTGCTCCTGTTGTTGAGAATTGCGACACAAATCCTGGAGCTGCTTGAAGTAATCCTCAATGACCAAAAGTTGAGCTTCTGGCTTTGCACTGTTCCAAGACTCGGCTAATTTGACAAACGCTGTATCTGTTGATTCATCACCCTTATCTTGACCGCTTTCTTCCTTGGGTTTGAACACCTCATCAAGAAAACTCACTTGAGAGAGTTGCTCGATCAGTTCCGGCTGAGCGATGGGCAGAATGGCTCGTGCTAAAGCTGTAAATGGATACCGATCCGGACGCATTGGGTCGAGGATATACCATTTTGATTCCTGCCTCAACTCAGGAATCAATCCGGCTTTAACTAAACTGGATTTACCGGAACCCGAAACTCCCAAAACGACCGTGAGAGAACGATTCGCTTGAGACAGGCGATTCTGGAGTTCTTCAACTAATATCTTTCGACCGAAAAAGAAGTTAGCGTGTTTTTCATCAAATGATGCCAACCCACGATAGGGATTATTGCTCTCGTTCAGGAGTGGCGCAGGCTTGAGTTGCTCGGACGTGAATCCAGGTTTTGTGAAAACAAACTCTCCTCGGTCATACTCTAGCCTCATCGGATAGATTCCAGGCTTTTGACGAGAGCCAGACCACTTGCTGACCTGCTGTTCTAGATACACATACAGTTCGTGAGCAGTAATTACGCCATCTGGAATCCAGTCGGCTTTGTTTTCGCGCAATCCGGACAGCAGTGCCAGTGCAAACGGAGAATGCAGTTCCTGCTTCTCATCTGGAATTGCACCGCGCTTATCCTCAGCTAATTTAGCCACATCTAATGCTTCTTGGTCGTGCGCTGCCGAGGTTATTACCTGCCATGCTGGATAGCGAATGAAGCGATCGTAGTGCTCCCGCCGAACGGTTTCTAGAATCGGAATCATTGTCCGGCGACCTGCCCAGCGAAACGTTCCAGCAAAGCAGCAGTCCAGAATGACTAGCAAATGATGACACTCCAGTTTGCTCAGTGCCTTATACACCTCAGACATGGCTAGAAAAGAGCCGTCTTTCTGCCAGTCTGCATCCTGGGGTACTAAATATCCTTCTGGTCCGTCTTGACCGTTGTGGGGAATGCCATGACCCGCAAAGTAGAAAATTAGGCGATCGTATTTCGTGGGCTTGAGTTGATGAGGAATGGTTTTATCAAGTAGCGTTTGGAGTCCCGTCAGCGTGGCGGCTTCATCGAACAGGCGAACTACATTTTCATCGAACAGGCGATCGCCTTTTTCATCTTTATTATATCCGTACTCTGTTTCTAGCAAGTCGGCAAGCGCTCTAGCATCACTGACTGGTGTTTTAAGGTCTTGGATGCTTTCGCTCTTGTAGCGATCGATGCCGATGACGACTACTAGGTTGCGATCGAAGTTTGTTCTGTTGTATTCCCACGCCATTGCTCTACCTCTAGTGAATATTTTTCATCTAGCTTGCTACCCTGAATTGAACTCAAAACTGGTTTTATTGAAAATATCTTAAAAAATAGTTATTAAACTAATTAATATGTTTTTTGCAACTATTTTAAGACCGGATTTTTTTTCTAAAAAGCCTTTTATATGGTGTATAAAAAAGATTTTCTTCTGATATTCTCTAATTCGGCTATGTTAGAAGGAGGCGGAAGAGGAACTTTTGCCAGCGCTTCAGGATGAAACATAAACCAATCAAGCCTTTGAGGTGAAGTAAATAAACGTATTTCACCTATACCAATCTTTTGGTCAGGAATAAAAAATAGATGACTAAACTCAGTTCCTCCTGGTATTAAGCCATTGAGTATAATATCTGGTTTCAGGAGTATGATCGGCTCGATGAAACCTGATGGATCAATTCGGATTGCATAGATATAAATTGGTATATTATTACTATTATTTAGACCAATTTGCAGAAGAGCGTTGTTCTCAATATAATATCCTTGAATTTCACCAATAGTCTGCTGTTCAATAGGCTTAAGAGATTCGGTATCTTTACCAACTAACACTGTTAAGTTAAGCCCAAATTCAGATTCAGGGATTTTAAGAATAGGTGTCCAATAGGAAAGTATAGCTGTCAGTTCCCAAAGTTCATTTCTTGAAAGAGGAATTGTTCCCTCAGTAAAGTGCAGACTGTTAAGCATATCTATAACCACATTAGCTCTCTCAAAATCTCCTTCAAAAATCATTAGCCTGTATTCTAAGTAGAGAGCTTCAGGACTAGACGGCTTGAGGAGAACTATCTCATTAACAAGTTCCTTAAAAGTTGTAAACTCCCCTCTTTGCAATGCAGAAAAAGCACGAGCTTTGAGTGCATCAAAGCTTTGATTCCGCAGCGAAATCACCATCTCGCCTCGATCGTCGAGATAGAATGAGCCGAAGTCCGGTGTTTGATTCGATTGGGAAGCTTGTGCTACCTGCTGCTGGATGAATAGTCCTAGTTCTGAAGAAGTGATTAGTCCATTACCATCCAAATCTGCTTTGCCCCACTTAAATCCATCAACCAATGTGCCAGTAAATAGCGAGTGACCAGGGATAGGACCGCCATCTCGTGCCAGTTGCTCGCGTCGAGCAGAGGTAATGACCTTGCGACTGATTTGACTGCTGAGATATTTTTCGTAGGGAACTGCATCTCGGAAGCTTTTCATTGCTTCACCCAAGGCAAAACCACTATGGCAGGAATCCAGAATGACAAGAATATGTCTTGCTGGAAGTCTGCTGATGGACTGAAGGAGTGGATCGATCTGGATGTAGTCGCTCCAGTATTCTTTAGGTCCTCGTGCTTCTACCGGAACAATAAACCCGGTTTCTCCAACAACCTTGCCCCCCACCTTGTCAGCACGGGTATGCCCATGCCCTGCAAAGAACAGCACCAAATTGTCATCTTCCTGCAACTCCTCACGAAGCTGATCCTCAATCAGGGATGCGATCGCTACTTTGGTAGCAGCTTCATTAATCAACGGTGGTATCGGTGCGGAAAATCCCACCTTGTCTATGAGTATCTGCTGAAGCCCGATCGCATCCTGCACGGCATTCTTGAGTTTTTGCCAGTGGACATACTCGTTGATGCCAATCGTTACGACGAGCGATCGCCCCTGCTTGACAGGTTCAAACTCTACGGCTTCCAAAATCATTGCTCGATCGAGATTTTCTATTTCTTCGGTTAGCTCAGTCATAACTCCACGTTATATCTCTAGTTTCCAGCTATTCTGCATCGCACAAAATCTTACGGGAGGCTGTCAAAATCTGGAAAGTAGTTTGCTAGAATTAGCAACCTTAAATTCTCAGCTATTTGACAGCCCAATTCCGAAAGTATTATCTAGCGATCGTAAATGTCACCTGCTTGGTTAGCCAATCAGCATTCGGATCGGGTTCGTAAACCATCGCACGGGCTGACTCAGGCGAAGGTGCCTTATCAACATCAGCACCGATAATACTCAACAAATTGTTGAGAGGACTGATATTGGTAGATTTTCCCCTCGCTGCACGTTCTTCTGCTTTCTTGTTGAGCTTTTCTTCAAGATTGCCTTTTCTTTGACCCATATCTACATCAAGAGCAGGTAAAGTTAGCCACTCGAAGTTAGCGATACCGCGAGTTGCAAACAACTTGAGAGTTTCTTTGGCTGGCTTGTCATCATCTCCTGCTGGCAAAGCAGCACGCATTTTGAGGTATATTTCTTGCTCGTCAGCTAGTGTAAAAAAGATATCTTCAATTCCGTAAATGCGATATTGAGAAATAGCCCAAGTGGAGTCGAGATCGAGAACAGCAATATTGAGCGGTTGACTATCTGTATTCTTAACACGTAAGAAGACGATCTTACCCTGTTTTAAGACGATGTTAATCGGCTCCTTAAATGGTTGCCTGTTCTCGTCTACCAATTCACACTCAACGTGTTTTGCAAGTTCGGAAGAGGGATTGTCTAGTGTTTGTACCGCTTGATATTTGGTCAAATGAACTAAGCGATTGACAACTCCGATCGCCGCATCTGAAGCATCAATTTGTAGTGGCGTTCCTAAGTTTTTGAAAGGAGTTTCACTAGAAATTTCGTACTCACTATCTCTGCCAACCGCAACTTGATAGTCAGACTTTAGCTCATCGCCCGCTTTCACTTCAACAACCCAACCATTTCCTGTCAAAGCTTGCCGAACTTTCTCTAAAGCTTCCTGTTGTTTGTCAACTAACTCGGGTGGTAATTGATGCTCCTTATCGCCTGCTTCTTTGTTATCTAACAACAGGACTCGACGCACCAGAGCGACTGGTGCAGCCACCAGGACAGCAGGAGCGCCCAGTTCGATTTTGCTCTCTTCTGTAACCTTAATTCCTCCCTCTTGAGGTTCCAGAACTCTTGCCACTGATGTAGAGGCTTGAACCTCTACGATTTCAACAATAGCCAGTTGTTGTTGCCTGTTGGAAAAATCTGTGGCATTCAGTGGATAAATAGCAAATCGCGTACCGCTGCTGAGTCCTTGAGCTAATCCGGCATTCAAGGTAATTTGCTTTTGTTTGGCGTCTACATTGATAACTGTCACGCTGTACTGAGGCGGTAAGCGATCGTTCCCAAATACTGCGCGAGTGCCGTCACCGATTAACATGGGTAACTGTTGGGGAAACTTACTCTGAATTTGAGCGCAAACGCGATCGTACAGTTTGTTGAAAGTCAATGCTGTAGAACTCGTAGCCAGAGTCTGAATTAGCCAGTAAGTCAGGGCTCCATGTTGCTCTTTACCGTCAAACGGATACTCACAAGCTACCTCATTGGGGCGACAGGCTGCTAAAAGAAGGTAATTCTTTATGGGAGGAACCCATGCAATATCACCATCTACTCCTTCAGTTAGAGTTTTCCAGTTTTTGCTCAACTCCTCAAGCGGAGCAACCAAGCTTTCCTGATTTGGCGGTGTTTTGTCGGTTTCTTCTCCGCTGCGGATAGCACCATCACCTCGGGTTACTCCTCCAGAGTGACAGCTATCCATAATAAGTGTGACAATTAACCCTTTGTCCGTCATCCGCTTCAACACCATCGCCAATTCCACATCGAGTAGGTAACGACCTCCAGCGCTAATATCTGAGGGCACAATACCTTCATCTTCTTGGTCAGCCCCTTTCAGTTCTGGATAGATGGTTGTCGCCCGTCCTCCGTGGCCGGCGTAGTAAATGTATACCTGCTCTCCCGGTTGCGCTAGTTCTGTAATGGCTTTAAACTGCGCCACAATGTTTGCATAAGTTGGTTCCGGGTCTTTGGTTGCGATCGTTTGAGCAACTTCAGGATTCGGAGAAGTCAGCCTGAAAATCCGTTCGGATGGAATTTTCACCGTTTTTAAGAGGTAGCTTGCTACAAGATTGATGTCACCCACGCATCCTTGAAGATCCTTGTACAACCGATTAGGCTTATAGCCGTCAATGCCAATTAATAAGGCATAAATATTCGGTGTTTGTTCAGGTTTATCAGCCATTTTTACCTCATTTTTGTAGCTTATTTTTTTCATGCTGAGCGTTGGTGTATCGGCAGAGTTCGAGAGCCGCAAGTTCAAGCTCTTCAGAAGACTCTGCCAATTCAACAACGTATTTTTCAGTTCAAGATTTGGTTAACTCGATCGCCAACCGCTCAACCCAGTTTTTGGCGGGTTTTCGGTCCGACAATTCCATCTGGTTCTAAACCCTTCTGCCGTTGAAATTCTTTGACGGCTTTGTCTGTTGCTGGTCCAAATTCACCATCAGTCCCAACTACAATGCCAGCCTTGTTCAAAGCTTCCTGAAGCTTTGTAACATCAGACCCTTCCATCATCGGTCGGCTGAGTTTCAGCAATCTGGGTTTTTCATCCCACGGTGCTATCTCAAATCCCATCGCTGGCGAGTTCTTTAGGGCAGATTCGGTTTGAGGCCCGTAACCACGATCCTCGTCAATTTTTTGGTTTGGATGGTTGTTATTCCAAAGCTTCTGAATTGCTAGCATTGCTGTGCCACGAATATCTTGCCTTCCTCCTCCCACGTAATCAAAGTGAGGAGGGTCAATATCACCTAGCCAATGCCAACCGTAAGCCTCCAAATACGGACGCCAGCCGTCATAGTCTTCAATATCGATCGCCAAGCCGCTTTGATGATTGCTCTTTCCTGGAGGCGCTACCAGAGAAAAACCACAGCCGCTACCCCAATTGTACAAAAGCAATTGCTGTGCAATGGTGCGGTAGGCAGAGTTGACAACCATCTTCACGCCGCGGTCTTGAATAGCGCTTTGCAAGGCTTTTTGAGCGGCGGGTTGCAAATAGGCATAGGCAGCATCGCCTAAATCCACATTCAGATCGTCAAAGCTGACCAGCGCATCTGGAACAATTAAATTCATCTGATGAATCAATTGCTGGGACAGTCCATTGACAATTGCAGTCGAACAGCCGGGAGCATCTTTAAGAATACCATTAAAACTTCCCCTGATTACACCAGAACGTGGTTTTCCGAGATTAATCTCATCGCAGCGTTCAACAGGATATTCAGATGTTTGATTCGACGTGCTAATTACTGTATCGGACATGATTTATTCTCCTAATTAATTGATTAAAAATCCCTTGTTGTGAAACGAGCTATTTGCCACGCGAATTTACAAGCGCTTAATCCATCACGTAAGGCTTTTTCACTCGTCTAAATTGACGGGAAAAGTTAGAGAGATTTGCTACACCCATTCACTCTGTTCATAACCCCAATATCCGTCGAGTTTCAGCACCGACAATTCCATCCACCGTTAGCCCTTTTTGTTGCTGAAACAGTCGCACGGCCTTGTCAGTATCATTGCCAAAGAATGCATCAGGTTCGATATTGATTCCTGCTGCTTTCAAAGCTTTTTGTACTCGACGAACATCCTCACCTTGCATCATGGGTTCGGTGAGTTTCAATGTGCGAGGTACTTCTGAGATTGTTTCCCCTGTTACTTCTTCGCCTGTTCCTTCATAGGTTAAGAATGACTGCCAGGGTTTTCCCAAAAACAGCGATCGTTCAGCCAAGCGTCGGCGTGTCAGCCCTAGCCAGGGTGTAAGGTTGACTTTATTCCACACAGGAAACTGATTAGCTGCTCCTTGATAATTTCCCTGGTTCAAAAGCCTTAGAAGAGTTGAGCCTCCAAAACCTTTTGTTCCTGGACCCACGTTGAAGCAAAAACAAACCAGTGCAGAAAACTGATTATCATTGATCTGAACTTCAACGGCATCCTCAACAAAGGATTCAAATTTTTCTAAATCTAGGCGCAGCAATTCTTCTGCTTGCGTTTGGCTAATCGTCAGTCCTGGAAAAACATCGTTGCCAGTGTGTCCGTAACCAATTGTCCAAACTCCACGGCCGTCATCATAAGCAGTTAGCTTACATCCTTCAAACGTAGTGAGAAGCTTAAAGCCTTCTCCATTGATGTGCTTTGAACCTCTGCGTTCTGCCACCACATCAGGCGGTTGTTTTTCTGGAGGATTAATGTTGTATGTTTTAGCCACGCTGAACTTTAAAGCATCAATTAATGCTTTTACTTGTCCATTTGTCTCGGTGACTTTCACGGCTAGGTCGTCTTTTATTTCGTACACGCGACCATCGCCGAAGATTTCAAGTGATCTTGGCATTTTAGTTTTTCCTTTTGAAAAAGTAGATTCGATCGAAAGACGCATCCTGAAGATCCCGATCGCCAAACTTTTGCCTGCCTCTGACAACGTGTGAAAAGAGTTTATCCATTCATACTTGTTATCCAAAGTCTTTGTTTGACCAGTGATTTCACTGATTACGTCTGTCCCAAAGTAAATTCCGGAATTTTCTCTAACCTTTACAAAAGTTTATTTTTGCCGATCGAGATCGGTGTGGTGCTTGTTCTATTTAACGATCACGATCGGCCAATTCCAACACTATCAAATTACACTTATTAGTCCTGGACGTATCAACTAACCAACGAGTATAGTTGAAACCCACATTCCGCACCCGCAACGGGCAGCGTACATTACCCCGTGCGGATAGAAGTGAATCAGGAGAGACAATAGTTAGTAATAATATTCAATAATTTATATCAGTAAGCATAACGCTGTTGGCAATGGGGCCAGAAACAGCTCTCGATTCCAGTCCCCCCCAACGGTTTTGGCCCAAGGAGTTAGAAGAGTGGGTTTGCGGCTGTGGGAGTGGGGGCGTGAGCTTACTCGTGACGATATCACAAAGGCTTTAGTTTTGTGGAATTTAGCCGGAGGGCGACAGTCACAGCCGCCGCCCCTGCAGAAACCCCGTTTTAGTTGGTCAATTAATCTTTGCTTCCGCGCTAGATTTTTCAGATGCGGCAGCTTCCTTTATCTCTGAAATCGCTTTCCGGCTGAAAATTTGGAAGTAGAGAGAAACAAAAAACTCTTTGACTGGAAAAACGATAAATGTCAAAGGATTAATTGTCACGATGATATTGCGGGCATCGGCTTTAGCTTGTTTGACCACTTGCTGCGCTACCCAGTCGGGAGACAGAATGCCGATCGGGTTTAAGTTGCTTTTAAACGGCCCTAAAATCAGTTTGCGAACGATGCAGGGTGCGTCTAGCCGCCGCAGGGTGACTAAATCTCCCAGGGCGCGCTTGCTGAGTTCGTACAGGGGACTGACAGCGGGAATTACTTCTGCTTCGGAAGTGTTGATCCAGACTTCTTTGCAAGCGATGTTTTCGTTAGTGCGGACTGTTAAGAAAAAGAGTTCCATCAGCCGCCACGCGGAAAAAGTGTTAATTTCGTATGAGTTGGCGATCGCCTCTCCTGTTCTTTCTCCGTGTACATTAATCCCGTGATTGATGACGAGAATATCGATTTTTTCTAACAATAGGGCTAAGTCTGCCTCTTGGCCAGCTTGCCAAGTTACGGTTTTTATAGGTAAACTTTCGCCGTCTACATCCAAAGTAATTTCCTCATTTCCCGAGGTGAGGGCGATCGCTTTTGCACCAGCTTTGTGCAGATGTTTGAGAAGCGAACGACCTAAAGTTCCCGATGCACCGGTGACGGCTACAGTTTTGCCTTTGAGAGAAAGTGCTGTACCCATAAGTTTATCTATTAAGGTGAAAGTACCGCAATAGTAAGCATTTTGATTGTCGAAGTGATGCCGCCAGTGATAAGGTTTATTAACTAACCACTTGCCAGGGGGAGTTAGGAAGTCTCCCGGTTGGTGGGTGATGTCGGTTAATTCATCTGCACCTTTGATGCCGCACCCGCGGGCGATCGCGCTCAACAAAAAGCCTAAAGTATAAATACAACCCGCTGCTGCGCCCCAGTGATATTCCGGCAGCCCAAAATAAGCTACAACCCACAGCAACAAGCCCAAAACCATCATCGCCGCACCTTCGGGCACGTCGTGACGCCAGTGTGCTTGCTTGTAAATTGTCTCGCTGACGGGGGTCAAATTCGGGCGGAAAACCCGGTGATGCCAAGTGTGCAGCTTTTGCAGAGGTGCCCAATAATGCGACACGACGTGATAAAAGTCTCGTATTATTTCTGCCCAGCAGACAGAAGCTATTGCCACAGCGCCGACTATCCAGTAATTTACCATGCTCGCACCATTTTGAAATTTGAGATATTAGATATTGTCTGCTTTGAAAGATAACTTAAAATGGCTTTTATTGCTAGTCGGGAAGTTGACTCAGGCGTTTTAAAATCTGCAAAACGCGGTACAATTCATTGCCGGGATTGGAAATAACAAATTCAGCCGATCGCGCATACTGGGGCGTTTCCCCTCTAACTAACTTGACAAAAGAGAAGTTAGCACCTGTAGAAATCATGCCAAAAGTAGGAGTTTCAGGATTGGGTTCTGCCAGCATATATGTCAGGAGTTGTGCGAGTGCTTCGTCAGTTGAAAACGAAAGTTGTTTGGATTCAATTACTGTCACCCACAAGTTTGCTTTCATAATTAGGATATCTATTCTGCCTTCGATGATTCTGCCTTCGTCTTCCTCTTGAATTGCGATCGACTTTTCGGCTTTGACTTGAAAAGGAGACTCATACAGACCCGCAATAAACAAAATGGGGCTGATGATTGTTAGCTTAACTGCATTTTCCAATACAGGCGGGGTGTCTACCAAGTTGAAGTATATGTCTTGGACGCGATCGAGTAATTGTTTTTCTGAGTCTGTTACTTCGGGTAAGTTTTCTTGCCATTCTCGGAAAAATTCGCTGTTGCGAACTCGCTGTAAACCGAAGTTATCAATTAGATAGCGGAGGTTTATATCTCTTGCTTGTAGTTTTTGCATTATGATTAATAAAGGGTTTTATGGTTATTAATAAATTTAGCATAATTTGGATTTTTAACCGTAGATGAACGCAAATGAACGCAGATGAAATTCTGAGTAAGTTAATTGGGTTCAGAGGTCTGTTCATTGGGATTTGCGATCGGCAATCCGCTGTTTTTGTCCAGCTTGCATTTGCAGCAATTGCGGTACGGTGACAAAACGATATCCCTGCTGTTTGAGTTTGGGAATAATTGTAGATAGCGCCTCGACTGTTTGCTGGCGATTTCCGCCGCCGTCGTGCAACAACACGATCGCCCCCGTTGAAGCTTGGGATAGCACGCTACGGGCGATCGCAGCCGCCGGAGGTTGCAGAAAGTCTTTAGGGTCGATCGACCAGATGACGACTACATAATTTTTCTTTTTAGCGTAATCTGCCAAACCGTTATTTAAGCGGCCGCCGGGAGGGCGAAACAAGAAACTTTTTGCCCCAGTCGATCGATAAATATGAACGCCAGTATTATCTATTTCATCCGATGCTGTTTTTTCGGTAACATTGTGAGAATAGTGATGCCAAGTATGGTTGCCGATCGCATTTCCCGCTTGCACAACTCTTTTCGCAATTTCTGGATACTCCCGCAAATTTGCACCCAAGCAGAAAAATGTAGCTACTGCGTTATGTTTGTGCAAAACTTCTAATATTTTAAAAGTTTCAGGCGAAGGGCCATCGTCAAATGTCAGGGCGATAACTTTTGAGTTGTTAATACTAGCTTTATAAACAATTTGGCTGCGAAATTGCGTCGGCGGTGCGAAGACTAAAGGTTGTTCGGGAGGTTTGAGAGAGGGAGTTGCGGGGGAAGAAGGGGGTGTTTTTATTTTTGGGGGTTTCAGCAGGTTTTGCGGGGGATTTTCAACGGGTGTGATCGGTATTAGCGGATTTGAATTGGCGGTTTTTCTGTTTTCCCACAACAGGGAAATTGTGAGGCTCAATCCGATAAGTATAACGGTTTTAATTACCGATTTTTTATTGCGTTTGCGACTCATCAGGTATAGGATTTATTTTGAACAATCTCATTATGCCTGGTTCTGCTAGCTTAAAAGTTGGGTAAATTATTTTTTTTGCAAAAGGTCGATCGCACTCAAGCAAGACTTAGGCAAAAACCGGGTTTTCTTAGGCAAATCACTCGTAATTCGCCGCTGATTCCCGTAGAAAAACCCGGTTTATTGCTCAAAAATCTACCCTTTCATGCTCTTGCGGCGACCATAAAACAAGGTGATGACACCGTGTGCGTCCAGGAATATATCTACAATCTGCAAGTTTGCCGTGCCCTTTCATCCTCCGGTTCTTGCCACCCAAAAGCAAAATGACTTACCGCATTAATTTGCGGCGTCGCCGAGCGAATTGCCTGCATTTGAATTTCCAAAGACGGCCGGTTTTTGAGAGGTTTTCCCCAATCTCCAGCAATGGCAGGAATGATTTTTGCTCCCGCAGGCGCTAAACTTACTGTCCGCTGCACCTGTGGCACAATGCAGCTTACATCCCCGCAATTTCCGTAAGACATGGCGTGGAATTCTATAGCAGCCGGAAATGTGTCCCAAGGCTGCAATCTCGAATCATATCCCCCTTGATTTATGGCTTGATTTGCAGTCGGAAAAAACACTGCTCCTACAGGAATTCCCATCCTTTGAGCTGGTTGAATTGCTATTCCCAAAAAATCTAAAATTCCTTGGACTGCGTGAGCAACGCTCAGTTTCCACAGGTCTTTTTGCAGAGTACCGGTATCGGGAAGCCTCGGTGTCGGTTTTGGTGTGGGAGTTGCAGGGTTTGGCTTGTTAGTAGCGGGAGTTATTGAGGCCGATCTTGATGCGGCATTCTGGCTTCTAGAAGCTGTAGTTGCTAATGACATCGCCTGCGGAATTCGGCCCTGCCAAAGAGGTTCTCGCTCAGTTGGATACTGTTTGACTACTGCTTGAACGTCATTAGTATTGATAAATCCCCTAGTCAAATACCGCTGAATTAAATCTCGGCCTTGCTGATTGCTAGCCCGCTGCAAAAGAACTTGCTGCGATGCTGGGCCGTAAATCCACAAGTCTTGAACTTTGGTAGCAACTGAAGCGGGCCCGACACCCCGTAGATAGCGAATGTAGTCGAATAACATTCCTTGCGGCTTGCGTTTGACTATTTGATTTACTAACAAAGTATAGTCTTGCCGTGCTTGTGGGTTGTAGGGGTCGATAAAGGCTTGATTGCCCGGAACTTCTCCTAAGTCATCGTTAGTTCCTGCGTCTTGAACTACTGTTAAAGTTGTCTGATTTTTACCGTTGATAGCGAGGGTTTGCTGTCTGTCGGGACGCTGAGAATAGGTATACCCAAAGTTCATGGTAAACAACCAGGCGTATACTTTTAAACCTCGCTGTTTGCCTTTGGCAATTGCCTTTTCTAACAAGTCGTATTTCTCGTAACCGCGATTTCTCAAAACCGAAGGCCAAGCGGTAGGATTGTCTGCAACTGGTAGCAGCACTTGACCGTCATAAAATGTTTCTATATAGACTTGGTTGTAGCCTTTATTCACAACTTTGTCTAATACTCGATCGAGTTCTCCGGGTCTGACATCGCAGGGATACAAACGCAGCCAAACTGCTTGGGTTTCTGGCCAAGTTTTTTGGCGGCATTCTGCTATTTCCCGCGCGTGTTTGTTCAAAACAGCAAAATATGCTTGCTGAGATTCCCGTTTTCCCGACAGCGCGGCGCGGCGCAAGTCTTCTTTTTGATTGACCTGTTCTTGGGATAATTGGCAGTAGGCTGATGTTTGGGCAAAAGCTGGTTGATTTCCGATAAACGGCCAAACAAGCTGGCTGATGAAGCTACTGGTTAAAACAGCAGTTACCGCACTTAAAAAGCGTCGCTGGTGTTGAAAATTCGCGATGCGAGTTGGTGCAATTTTCATGGGAGAATTGGATGGGGTTTTCTGGTTTAAATTGGGTGACGATCACATTTTTGCGATCGCGCTCAACAAGCAGCTACAAATTTTCTACTTTTTTCTGTTGACCTAGTTATGGCACAAGTCGATCGCACAATGCAAATTCTATCTGGCGGCTATTTAAATCTCATAAGGGCGATCGGGTAAGATAAGACTGGGCGATTAAACCGTTTTGCAGTATTTTTTCACTAAATGCTGCATAAAAAAGCGCCTGGTACAGTCGGCGCTAAAAGTAGTTGATATTTCTACTAAAAATTGTTAACACTCAAATATCAAGGATGAAAGATGAATTAGTGAAATACCCAAACTAAACGGAATACCGTTATAGTTCGGGCTTCGTGTCTCGTTTGCCGTTGCTCTGTTGGGTATCCCATTGGTGGGTATTCGTCACCCAAGACGATCCGAGTCTGACACAGCATCTCTGGGCTTTTACACCCTTTATCCCTTCCTAGGGAACCCACGCAGAAACCCTGTTTCCCAAGGCAAAAAACTATTTCGTACAACAAACATGGATTATATTTCACAACAGGGCGTACCTTGTCAACCAGCGGTCTGTTCTTTTCCCCTTTCTCTCGCAGTTGTCCGGGGCCAAGCATCTTACTGCTACTTTCGCCTGTTGTTTGCAGTCGAGTGGGTGGGTCGCAACCACTTATATTTTACACGTTTTTTGCTAGAGAAATAGGAACTTGTCGATTTTTTTCACAAGCCTTGGTTGGCTTATATCCCGACGCCCAATTGAGTACAATTACAGCGCGGGACTTACGCCAAAAGAGTTAAAATTTATCCTTGATCCTAAATTTTGAGATTAAGCTCCTCTGTTAAGAGCAGCTTCAATCTGCTGAAATTCTGACTCAAGACGCTTTTTCAATTTTTCAGGAACGGGACGGTTTGGATAGGAACTGTAATGTCCTGCCAAAGAGTTTAATGCCGTCCGCATTGTCGTGAAAGAGGCCAGCTTGGTAAGAGCGGGATCGCGACGGTATTCAGCAAAAAAATCGTTGATACTTGTACGAGCCTTGGCTTGAGCGGCTGCTTTTTCCGGCGTGCCCTCTGGCAAAGTGAGCGCTGTTCTCAAGCTCTTCACTAATGCTAATGTGTCTTGGCCATAATCTCCACTCAGAGTGGCGGGAACATTGGTACAGCCCGCTATGCCGATGACAACAACTAATACCAGGGCTAACAGACGGGAAATGTAATGCTTCATAAGGGTTAGAAAAATGGAAGCGAAAGCTGCAATGAAAATTAACCTTTATCCTATCTCGAATTGAGCTAATAATGCCACTTTCTACAATTTTTTGGTTTCAATACCATGAAACTTAAAATTTGTCAATCCAAAATCTAAAATCTCAAATCTAAAATCGATTGATTTGTCCAGCAACGACGGAGAGAATTTGGGTTTGTCGTAGCCACTGAGCATCAAAAGCGCCTAGGTGAGTTGTAGTAATCAGAGTTTGAAATCGTTCTTGAATTGTTTCTAAAAGCTGATTTTGGCGGCTCAGATCGAGTTCTGCAAGTACGTCGTCGAGCAACAGTAAAGGCGCTTCGCCGACGACTTCTTCAATAAGCTGCAATTCGGCTAATTTTAATGCTAATACCAGAGTTCGCTGCTGACCTTGGGATGCGTATTGACGAGCTGGGGTATTGTTAATTGTAAATGTAATGTCGTCGCGGTGGGGGCCGACTAAAGTAGTTCCTTGAAACTGTTCTGCGATCGCCCTTTTTTGAATTTTCTCTAAAAATGCTTGCCGCACTCCTTCGAGATTGTCTTTAGCGATAAATTCTGAACTTACTTCAATATTAGCATCGTATTTCACGTCTAAAACTTCTGCTGAACCGCTAATTGAACGGTGCCAATTTCGAGCCAAAGGCATCAAACGCTCCAGAATTCGATCGCGCCTGCGGATGACGCGAGCGCCCGCTGTCGCCAACTGCGCGTCCCACAAAGCTAATTCCGAACTGGGAATTGGGAATTGGGAATTGGGAATTGGGAATGGGGAATTGGGGATTGGTAAGTCTTCTGTATTTTCCGGTTCGGGACTTTCGGGCGCAATCAATCGCATTTTGTCAAAACTGTCGGAAAATTCCGCTTTCCTGATTTCTTTAGAACGCTTCAACAGAGCATTTCTCTGACGCAAAATTTGGTTGTACTGCTGCAAAATGTGAGCGTAAATCGGTTCTAACTGGATAACTAGGCGATCGATCCAATTGCGCCTTCCTTCGGGCCCGCCGCGCACTAAGTCCAAATCCAAACAAGAAAATTGCACTACATTTAAGACGCTCAAAAAGTCTAAATGGCGACGCAGCGGTTCACCGTTGAGTTTCAGTGTCCGACGCGCCCCAGAGCGAAGAGTTAAAGCTAAGTCGATCGCTCCGGTTTGACGTTCGAGTGTAGCATCAATTTGCCCGATCGGCTTTGAGTCGAGTATTAAATCGCGATCGCGCCCTACCCGGTGGCTTTTTAATGTAGAAAGCAACTCTACCGCTTCTAACAAGTTAGATTTTCCTTGAGCGTTATTTCCTACTAAAATTGTTTTGGGAGCGTCAAAGGCTACCTTTTGATCGAAGTAGTTCCGAAACTGCCGTAGGTGCAGCGTTTTCAAATACATAATATAATGACTGTTGACTGTTGACTGTTGACTGTTGACGTGGGTTATTGATAATTACCCTGCCAGAAAAATATTTATTTTTCTTTGTATTTTTAAAACATAGTTTTTTCAGTCCTCATAGCGAGGACTTTTGCTTTGAGGCAGGGGTTAAAAACCCCTGCGGGATATCTTGCGGACGTTGAGAAGAGCGCGGAATGAGAGCCATCTAAGGAATAATGAAACATCGCTCACTATCCGTCAGCCGTTACACTATTTCCTAGATTTGTTGTAAAAGCGCACAAACAGTTTTTCCATTTCAATCCAGACAAACATCAGAGCGCTGAAACCGAAGCAAACTAGCAACTCAAACCCCGTTAAATAATGAGTGCCGAAAAAGGATCTCAGTGGCGGAACGTAAATCAGCATCAATTGCAAAGCAGTAGTAACAATCACAGCTCCCCAAACAAAAACATTAGTCAAGGGATTTAACTCGATAGTTAGCTGAGTGTTAGACCGAATTGCGATCGCGTGACCCATTTGCGCCAAACAAAGAGTTGTAAACACCATTGTTTTCCAAGCATCTGGATCGCGGTGTCCGGGAGAGTGAGTATATCCGTAAGCCCAGGACATCATCGCGATCGTCAAAATTGCAAAAATAATCCCGATCCGAATGATGTAAGAACCCAAACCCCGCGCAAAAATACTTTCTCGCGGACTGAAAGGAGGCCTTTTCATCACGTTCGGTTCCCCCGGTTCCACAGCCAAGGCCAAAGCGGGAACGCCGTCTGTTACTAAGTTCATCCACAAAATTTGCAGCGGCGTCAGCGGCACTCCTCCCAAACCCATTAAAGGTGCGGCCGCAATTGTCAAAACTTCGCCGATGTTGCTGCCCAAAATATACTTAATAAACCGCCGAATATTGCTATAAACCACTCGCCCTTCTTCAGCGGCGGCGACAATAGTTGCGAAGTTGTCGTCGAGAAGCACCATATCGCTAGCTTCTTTGCTGACATCGGTACCGGTAATCCCCATGGCGATGCCGATATCGGCTTGTTTCAAGGCGGGGGCGTCGTTAACTCCGTCGCCGGTCATTGCGACAAATTTGCCCCAACTTTGCAAAGCTTGGACTATTCGCAATTTGTGTTCGGGGGAAACGCGGGCGTAAACGCTAACCTGTTCGACTTGCTGTTTGAGTTCTTCTTGGCTGAGCTTTTCTAATTCTTGACCGGTGAGAACTCGATCGCCCTCTGTTGCAATACCTAAATCGTAGGCGATGGCTTTTGCTGTCAACTGGTGATCTCCTGTAATCATCACCACCCGAATGCCAGCATTGCGGCACTTCCTCACTGCTTCCCGCACTTCCGGGCGCGGGGCGTCCAGCATACTGACGAGTCCCAGCCAAATCATGTCTTGTTCGCTGGTTTCCTCAGAACCTTCGGGCGGCAGGTTTTCCCAGAGTTTGTACGCAAACCCCAGGACTCGCAAACCGCCGCTTGCCATGTTGTTGTTTTCCACGAGGATGCGATCGCGCATTTCCTGGGTTAAAGGTTGTACTCGATCGCCGACTATAATGCCTTTGCAGCGCTCCAAAGTCAACTCTGGAGAACCTTTGGTCAGCATCAAATAATTCGGCTGCTGTCCTTCAACTGCTGGAAATCCCGAATGTCCCGATCTGCCGGGCACTTCGCAAATCACACTCATCCGTTTGCGTTCGGAAGAAAAAGGAAATTCCGCCGTCCGCTGCAGCAATTGAGACTGTTTTTCCTTATAAATGCCTGCTTTTCCCGCTACACACAGCAGAGCTCCTTCTGTGGGGTCGCCTAAAATCTGCCATTCTTGCTGTTCTTGTTGCAATACTGCGTCGTTGCAAACTGCACAGGCAATTAATAAAGATTCGAGTTCTGGATATTCCTCTAAATTATTAATTTTGGCCGATGTCAGGCGATCGGTAAAATCTCCGATAGGGGCATAGCCGTCGCCTGCGACGGCGACAGTACAGTCGCCCGTAGACACTAGCTGAACTACCATTTTATTTTGAGTCAGAGTACCTGTTTTGTCAGAACAAATGGTTGTTACCGAGCCCAAAGTTTCTACCGCAGGCAGTTTGCGAATCAGGGCGTTTCGTTTCACCATCCGCCTAGTTCCGAGTGCCAGAGTAACTGTCACGACTGCTGCGAGCCCTTCGGGAACCACAGCCACAGCCATGCTTAGAGAAACTTCTAACAACTCTTCCCACCTGCTGGTATCCAACCCGATGCTGCCGTTTTGGAAGGTAATCATGCCGCCGATGACGACAATTGCGACTAAGGCTAGGGCACCGGAGACAAGAACATTTCCCAACTGGCCCATCCGCTGTTGCAGGGGAGTCGGTTCGCTTTCTACTGACTGAAGCATGGCGGCAATTTTGCCGAGTTCAGTTTGCATTGCGGTGTTGGTGACGATCGCCTTTGCTCGTCCCTGAACAACTTCTGTGCCCTGAAAAATTAGGTTGAGTCGATCGCCCAAGGAAGCATCTTCTGGAAGTTCTAGCTCTGCTTGCTTGGTAACTGCTAGAGCTTCTCCCGTCAAAGCAGATTCTCTGACTTGCAGATTTGATGTTTCGATCAAGCGTGCGTCTGCTGCTATTTTTACCCCTGCCTCCAACAGCATCACGTCTCCAGGTACGAGTTCCTTGGCTGCTATTTCTGAAGTTTTGCCGTCCCGCAGGACTCTGACTAGGGGAGAAGCGAGGTTTTTGAGGGCTGCGAGGGCTTTTTCAGCACTTTGCTCTTGGAAATAGCCGAGAATGCCGTTGAGTATGACGATCGCAAAAATGGCGATCGCATCTTTGGGAAAAGTATTTGACCTGATGTCCAAAAAAGCCGAAATCACGGCCACACCCATCAGCATCAACAACATGATGTTGGTGAACTGATCGACAAAAATCGACCACGGACTGCGGCCTCCTGTTTCTTCGAGTTCGTTGGGGCCGTATTGCTGTAAGCGTTCTGACACCTGTTGGCTGCTCAAGCCAGCGTCTTTGTTGCTGCTTAGCTGCTGGAGAGTTTTGTCAATTGCTACGGTGTGCCAAGAAGAGGGAGAAGTTGAAGACATAAATTACGATCGATCATGGGGCATAGAGGTGGTTGCGGCCGGACAGCTACAGCCGATCCATCTGGCTGATTACAGTAAGAGAGTTTTAAGTTTTGAGTTCTGAATAAAAAACTGTTTAACTTAGGACTGGTTTGGGGCCGTTCGATGCCGGGGAAGCAGAAAGCTTTTAACTTCACAGCGTCTGGCGGCTCGATCGCGCCGTTTGTAGACCTACCGCTGATAGCACTTATCCACCTTACCAAAAATAATGGGTTTAAAGCCCCGGCATAAGCTTGACGGAAGCCCAAGCAGTGATTCTTGGAATCCTGCGGTACGGCCGGGGAGGATGTCAATATATAGATGAAGAAAGTTTTTTTGCAACCGCTGCAGGACAAACAGTAGATGCTTGGTCTGGGGTCAAGTCCAGTGACTCCCCAGACCAAGAATCCCCGCGTTATGAAAGACCGGGATCGATATTTCAACTTCCAACGGCTGAGTTTTGTCGCTAAATGCTGATGATTGCCGGCAAAAGCTGAGGCTGTGGCGAGGGGGTTCACAATCTTGGGGATTTTGCCCACACCCAATTCTGCTGCCCTCCTGATATTGGGCAGAATTTTTGGTTTTTTCCCTATTCCCCCAGCCTTCTTTTACGAAAACTTTAATTTACTTAACACTTTTTAACAATTCCGTTTTTCCAGAGAAAGCCAACAAAGGCGATCGGCCCACTAAATGGTTCGGATCGATTCAACCGTAACTGCAGGGGCGAGCGAAGCAAACTCTGCGTTTTATTTTGCAACCGCGCATCTATCGGAGGAAGGAGATTAGCCCGTACTTCCCCGCCCATCCATTTACCTTCTTAGAGAGATAACTTTCTGTAATAATTTGTAATAAACAAAGACGGGCGAGCGTTGTATAAAGATTATCAGAGGGTTGAAACGACAGGCCAAAGTTAACAAAAACACTGATTGACAAGGTTTGTCGCATCTCATAAAAGATGTAAAAAATTCTAAGGTTTCTTAAACGTCCGTTACGATGTAACAATAGTGCAGGTAGCGGAAAGGGAGAACTCGATCGGACCAGCAGATTAGCTGGCATCAAATTTCAACCCTTGCAGGCACTCGTAGCCTGAACAAATTTAACTTAACGGTTTTATACCGCAACCAAACTCAATTAACTCAAGTAGGAGAGTTCTTTCATGTTTGACGCATTTACAAAAGTGGTTTCCCAATCTGACGCTCGGGGCGAATTTCTAGCTCCGGGTCAACTCGATGCTCTCAGCAGCATGGTTTCCGACGCCAACAAGCGGATTGACGCAGTAAACCGCATCACCGGCAACGCATCCAGCATCGTAGCCAATGCAGCTCGCACCCTGTTTGCCGAACAGCCTCAACTGATCGCTCCTGGTGGTAATGCATACACCAACCGCCGCATGGCAGCTTGCTTGCGCGATATGGAAATCATCTTGCGCTACGTCACCTATGCAACATTTGCAGGCGACGCCAGCGTTTTGGACGACCGCTGCTTGAACGGTCTGCGTGAAACATACCAAGCTCTGGGAGTTCCCGGTGGCTCAGTTGCAGCCGGTGTGCAAAAAATGAAGGAAGCAGCAATCGCGATCGCTAACGACCCCAACGGCGTTACCCGTGGTGATTGCAGCTCGCTGATGTCTGAAATCGGCAGCTACTTCGACCGCGCAGCTAGTGCAGTCGGCTAAAAATAGCCAAGCGAACCTTTCTTGTAAAGAAGCGAGCATCGCATTTTTGCAAACAATCATTTTTGTACAAAAACAACACAACATTAGGGAGACACCAGAACAATGAAAACCCCTTTGACTGAAGCAGTAACCGCAGCCGATTCTCAAGGCCGTTTCCTGAGCAGCACTGAACTGCAAGTCGCCTTCGGCCGTTTCCGCCAAGCAGCAGCAGGTTTGGAAGCAGCCAAAGCGTTGACCGCCAACTCTCAGCGCTTGATCGACGGTGCAGCTCAAGCTGTGTACAACAAATTCCCGTACACGCAACAAATGCAAGGCCCGAACTACGCTTCTACCCCAACAGGTAAAGCCAAGTGTTCTCGCGACATCGGCTACTACCTGCGGATGGTAACCTACTGCTTAGTTGCAGGCGGCACCGGTCCGATGGACGAGTACCTGATTGCAGGTGTTGACGAAATCAACCGGACATTTGAATTGTCTCCTAGCTGGTACGTTGAAGCTCTCAAGTACATCAAAGGCAACCACGGTCTCAGTGGCGACGCTGCAACTGAAGCGAATTCCTACATCGACTACGCAATCAACGCTCTGAGCTAGATTTGCGTGATGCCCGGGATTGTAAGCTGCTGTTAGCTTAAGTGTTAGCGGTTGTTTACAATTCCGGGCATCTGCGATCCAAGCCTAGTTTTGCAAATACTTTTTTAAGCAGTTTTCAATTTTTAAAGCAAAAAAGGAAGAAGCAAAGATGGCAGGATTAGGTGCAGCAGAACGGTTAGGAATAAAAGCATTTGAAGAAGCGGGACGGGTAGAACTGCGCCCCCACTGGACGCAAGAGGATGCGAAAGCAGTAATTCGCGCTGCTTACAGCCAAGTTTTCGGCAACGAGTATTTAATGTCGAGCGAACGACTTACCAGTGCTGAATCTCTGCTGCTGCAAGGGCAGATTTCAGTGAAAGATTTTGTGCGGTCAATTGCACATTCCGAAACCTATCGGAAAAAGTTTTTTTATCCGAACTCGCAAACGCGGTTAATTGAGCTTAATTATAAGCATTTGTTGGGCCGCGCTCCTTACGACGAGTCGGAAATTGCTTTCCACGTTGATTTGTACAATGCCGAAGGCTACGAAGCTGAAATCAATTCTTACATTGACTCAGTTGAGTATCAAGAAAATTTTGGCGAAAGTGTAGTGCCTTACTATCGCGGTTTCGCGACTCAAAGAGGTCAAAAAACCGTCGGTTTTAACCGGATGTTTCAACTGTACCGGGGTTTTGCTTCTAGCGATCGATCGCAAAACCAAACCAAAGCCCGGCTGACTTGGGAAGTAGCGAGAAATATGGCCTCGCCGATATACACGGCCTCCACCGGAAAAGCCCTTGGCGGGACTTCCGGCGGTTCTCGCAGCCAACTCTACCGAGTCACCGCAATGCAAGGTTCGGCTAAGTTTTCCCCTCAAGTGCGGCGGACTACTACGGAATATCTCGTGCCTTACGAGCAACTTTCGAGTCGCTTGCAGCAAATCAACAAATGTGGCGGCAAAGTGGTAAGTATTACCACAGCTTAAAGTTTGTAGAGACGTTTTTTGAAACGTCTTTAGCAAATTAGGACTAAGGCTAAAAAATTCTTCAATTTTATGTGTATAGGTAAGGTGTGCAGTGTACACCCTACTTTGAGGCATATTATCCTTAGTCCTAAAAATTTCAAGTGCAACCAAGCATTAAACTTTTGTCATTAATAATTTAGGAGAAAATCTGGTGGCGATTACAACAGCAGCGTCCAGACTAGGAACATCCGCATTGAGCGATGCGCCGAAGGTAGAATTGCGCCCGAACTACACCAAAGACGACGTTGAAACTGTGATTCGTGCGGTTTACCGTCAGGTACTGGGCAACGACTATTTAATGAAATCCGAGCGACTTACAAGTTCCGAGTCTTTGCTGCGAGACGGCAGTTTGAGTGTACGAGAATTTGTACGCGCTGTAGCTAAGTCAGAACTGTACAAAAACAAGTTTTTCTACAACAGCTTCCAAACTCGGACGATCGAACTAAACTACAAACACTTGCTCGGTCGCGCTACCTACGACGAATCTGAAGTAGTTGAACACTTAGATTTGTACCAAACAAAAGGCTACGACGCTGATATTGATTCTTACATCGATTCAGTAGAGTATCAAGAAAACTTTGGCGAAAGTATCGTGCCTTACTACCGCGGCTTTAACACCCAGCGTGGTCAAAAAACCGTCGGTTTTACCCGGATGTTCCGGTTGTATCGTGGCTATGCAAACAGCGATACATCTCAACTAGAAGGCAATAGCTCTCGCTTAGCTGTCGAACTCGGCACTAACACCGCTACGGCTGTAGTTGGGCCTTCTGGCGGTAACGAAGGTTGGGCATATCGGCCTTCTGCCAGAAACGTAACTCCGGCCAGCACTTTCGGCGGTGCGGCAGCTTACGGCAAAGAAGGGCGGCTGGTGCGCGTGGAAGTTTCGGGAATTCGCACGGGCGGCTATCCCAGCGTGCGCCGCAGCAGCAAGGCTTTCATCGTACCTGTTGAGGAGTTGTCCTCGCAAATGCAGAAATTTCAACGCATGGGCGCGAAAATCGCCAGCATTACTCCAATTTAGTCAGTTGGCAGTTGGCAGTTGGCAGTTGGCAGTTGGCAGTTGGTAGCTTTTAATCAACAGTCAACAGTCAACAGTCAACAGTCAACAGTCAGAATTACCAATTACCAAGAAGCTTATGTTGGGTCAAATTGTAGCTGGAAAAAGTGGCAATACAGCTTCGTCTGGTCGCTGCTTTCGGTATGAAGTTGTGGGCTTGCGCCAAAGCGATGAAACAAATAATGTGGATTATTCGATTCGATCGAGCGCGAGTACATTTATCACCGTGCCTTACAATCGGATGAATCAAGAAATGCAGCGGATTACTCGCATGGGCGGGAAAATTGTCAGCATTCATCCTTTAAACGCGGGTACAGAATCATCCCATGAGTCATCCCATGAATCATCTGGTGATCACCAATAGTTTGGTTGCAGGGGCGATGAAAATCGCTCCTACAAAAGCTAGAAGGGGCGATGAAAATCGCTGCTAGACAAATAAAGTCCACTCCCAGCGGACTAAAAGTTAATTTAACCCGCCCAGGCGGGTTTTGTCTGTTTAGTAGCGATTTGAATCGGCGAGTTTCCCTAACCATTGCAGGTTGTGTCTGGGTAGCAGCGATTTCAATAGCCGAATAACTAATAACTAATAACTAATAACTAATGACTATGGATTATTACGAATCTGACTCACCGCCGGCGGGTGTAGCTGAGGGCGAGTCTTTAACTGTTGAACAGGCGATCGCAAATTTGCACTCCCAAGATTACAGTCTCCGGTATTATGCTGCTTGGTGGGTGGGCAGATTTCGCGTCAAGGAACCGGCAGCTATTGCAGCTTTAATTGCCGCATTGGAAGAAGAGTCAGAACAAACAAAAATTGGCGACTATTCCCTATTACGAAATGCGGCGCGGGCTCTGGGTAAATTGGGCGACAAACAAGCCTTACCGGCCCTGATTCGCTGTTTGGAATGCGCCGATTATTACGTGCGGGAAGCGGCGGCTCAAGCTCTAGAAATGCTGGGCTATCGCGATTCTATTGAGCCGCTAATGAACCTATTGGATGGGGGCCTAGTTGTTGCTGTGCGAGTACCAGGAAAATCGCACCTCGTGCAACCTTACGACTCGGTAATTGAAGCTTTGGGAACGCTGCAAGCGACAGAAGCTATACCCCTAATTTCACCTTTTTTAGAACATTCTGTGGAGCGGGTGCAGTACGCTGCGGCGCGGGCGATGTATCAGCTAACTGGTGAGCGGGTTTACGGAGAGCGGTTGGTAAGTGCTTTGAATGGGGATAATTTGCAGTTGAGGCGATCGGCTTTGATGGACTTGGGGGCGATCGGCTATTTGCCGGGAGCGCAAGCTATTTCTGAGACTTTAGCAGAAAATAGCATAAAATTGATTGCGCTCAAAGGAGTTTTGGAGCATCACCTCAATCAACAAGAATCTCTATCTTTGTCAGATGAAGCTATCCGCGTTATGGATTTAATGGATAGTTTACTTTAAAAAAATTAGTTCACAACTGAAATAGGATTGCTATAGCGATTCTCCATAGTCTGCCGTACATTCAATAGACAGCACATTTCAGGACACAGCGCCGTGCTGTTTCCCTACCGCATATCTGTATTTCATGGAGTTGAGAACTGCTATTTTCTAGCTTTTATCCGGGGGAACCGATGGCTGATGATTTGATGGAATAAGAAACGAGGCTTTAGGTACTAATTATTATAAATTTCAGTGAAAATACTGAGGTATGTAGCTGTAGTTGGTGAAACCGAACCTGTTAAAATAATATTACCATCTGGATGAGTTTTCAGTTAAAAAAGTTTGGGTTTTGACTGCGGGCGATCGCGGAATGCTGGGAGATGGTTGTGTAGCAGCTAGAAGTATAAATCGGGGGATTCACCATGAGCAACGATCCTTTTGAAGTCCAGGTGCAACATTTTGTAGCGCTTAAGTCCAAGTATCAAGCAACAAAATATGAAGATTCATCTCCCTCTAGTCTTCTGTATCTCATTCTGCGAAAAGCTGATTTAGAAATTGAAATTAGTAAATTTGAGTGGAAGTGGTTACAAGAGCATAAGCTTTTGGAAACAATAGAAGCTATCGAGCAAGAGCCACAACGTAAAGCTGAAGAACGAATAAAACTAGATGCTAAATTTTCTCAACTCAAGTCTAAGTTTAAAGCAACCAGAGGGCTACTCATATCCAGTCATTTGTATCCTATCCTTTGGAAACTTGAATCAGAAAATCACCTAACTGACTTAGAAGTTAAATATCTGAAAGAACAGGGGCTTACTCAAACAGTTGCTATCGTTCAAGAGATGGCGCGATTTGCTTTGCTAAAGGCTCAGTACCGAGCAACTGAATATCCAAATTGTTCGCTTGATAGCCCCTTGTATCAGATTCTCAAGCAACTGGATGCACGAGCAATATTAAGTGATGTAGAGGCTAACTGGCTGTTCAATAACCAACTGGTTGATACTCTAGAAATTTTTTGGCAACAAAAAGCTGTACGGGAATCTGAATTTGCCCAACTCAAGGATAAGTACAAAGCTAGTGAATACCCAGAAACATCTGTCTCTAGTCCGTTGTATCCCATCCTGAAAAATCTTGAGGCAGATAAGCAGTTGAGCGAGTCAGAACTTAACTGGCTGGAAGAGCATCAACTTAGCGAAACGCTTAACATTGTTTTGGAGATTGAACAGACACGGCACTTTGCTGAACTGAAAGTTAAGTATAAAGCTAATCAATCTGAGGATTCATCACCCTCTAGCCATCTTTATAAAGTTCTCAAGAAAATTGATTTAGACCATCCTCTAGGTGAGCAGGATATTAACTTTCTGAAAAAGCGTAAACTGACTGAGACAATTACTGTTGCGCTTGACAAATTTGCTGCTAGTCTCAAGTCCCAAATTCAATCTGGAGAGCCGTTGAGTGAGGCTGATTTTGATTGGGTAAAACAGAATGGACGTGATGATGTAATTACCTTTGCTATTGAAAACTATGTTGTTGATCTGAAAATAAAAATCCAATTGGGAGAGCATTTAAGTGAGGCTGATATTGATTGGCTGAAACAGAATGGACGTGAGGATGTAATTACTTTTGCCCAAGAAAAGAAATTTGCTGCTCTGAAGATCAAGTATCGGATTATAGATCGTGATTTCCCTTTCGATCCGTTTTACGCAATCATGGTAAAATTGGAGAAAGAAGAGCGTCTAGATCCTGTGTTAGTTGTTCAGTTACTACAACAGAAACTTTTAGCTAGTCATGGAAAGATTGCTATGGCCTACCACAGGCTTGAAGCGCTTTTCTACCAGCAGGAATATGAGCGCACTGGAAATAAATGGAACTTGCCAAACGCCAGCAGTCATTGGCGCAAGGCAGATGAACCGGAAAGTGCATTGAAAGTGACAGAAAATCTGGACTTCGACCAAATCAAAGAAAATAAGCTCAAGTCAGCTTTGCTAACAACGAGGGGCGGTGCTTTCCGAGATATTGATAAATTAGGTGATGCTGAAAAGTGTGCGCTCAAAGCTATTGAGTATCAGCCTCAGAGTCATCACCCTTACACTTTGATGGGAGCTATTTGTTTTGAGCGGGGTCAATTTTCAGAGGGTGAACGTTGGTTTAACGAGGCAATTAAACGCGGTGCTGAATCAGAAGATATAGATTCCGAACTCAAGCAGGTTGTCAAAAATGCTAAGGATGAGAAGCGTCGGGAAGTTGTGGAATATCTGCTGAAAAAAAATCCGCAGCGCTATGCTTGGGCTAAGGCTTATAGGAAACGCCAAGAGGGTGAGGATGCACAGCGCAAGAATTCCTAGGGCGGGTATGGAGTCGAGTTTTTGGCGGATTCGACTCTTTAACCAAGACAGTCCTATTTTGAGTAGGGTAAGCTTTTTAAGTTAATCGCCGCGCCTCACCGACGCTGCAAAAAGTTCGATCGCGCGATCGACCCAACCTACAATTACAATAGTCACGGTAAAGCTTACAAATAAATGGCATTAGAATTAATTCAGGCTGTCGAACAAGCAGATTCTTCCGAGGGCTTGTTAAACGCAGTCAAAGCACTGGCGGCGACTCCCTCAACACAAGCAATTCCTACCTTAATTACAGTGCTCGGTTACAACAACCCAGGCGCCGCTGTTGCCGCCGTTGACGGGCTGATTCAACTGGGAGAAGCTGCAGTGCTGCCACTTCTAGAACAGCTTGACGGCTACAATTACGGGGCGAGAGCTTGGGCTGTTCGGGCTTTGGCGGGAATTGGCGACCCCAGGGGTTTGGAGATTTTGCTCGATGCAGCGGCGAATGACTTTGCTTTGAGTGTGCGACGGGCGGCGGTTAGGGGTTTGGGGACGATTTGCTGGGAATTGATGCCGGCAGAACAAATTGCAGATGCTCAACTTCGCGCTGTGAAAACGCTACTGCAAGCGTCCCGAGATCCAGAATGGGTGGTGCGCTACGCAGCAGCGGGGGGTTTGCAAGCTTTGGCGGGTGCTGCGACTGTTAAACCGGATTGGTTAGCGGAAGTTTCGGCCAGACTTGAGGAAATCACCCAAAGCGATGAAACTACTTCAGTTAAGGCTCGGGCTTTGCTTGCTAAGAAAATATTGTCACTTGGCTAGGGTTTGGGCGATCGTCTCTTCCAAGTCCCCTTGAGTGAGAGTCGTTAATATAAAGACTTCTTGTACGGTTTTGCCCTGTCTGGCGATGATTTTAAATCCCCCGCGGATGGGTACTGACACTCTTAATGTCATGCGGGGGATGTGTCCTTTAACTTTGTTGATGACCCCAGGCGTGACTGTTTGAATGCCGATTTTTAGAGTGAGGCGCTCTAAAATTGGTATCAAACCGGGAAGGTGGGTAGAGTGATTCCAAACTAGGCGGCCTTTGGGTTGTGCGTTCATAAATTTTTAACCAAATTCAACATACCCAGTCTAAGCCACCCCTGGGGGGAACCAATTTGAAATTCCCTCAACTTATGTATCAATAACGTTACTGTGCGTGTCATTGCCAGCAAACCGAGGCAATCTCAAACGGAGATTTTTGATTGCTGGCGCGCAAGCTAAGATTTGATGGTGCAGAATTGTCCTGTACTTTTTGATGTTGTGGGTTGCTAACTGTCGGTTTTTCTAGTTGAGTTTTGATCGCCGTGAGCATTTCTGCGACGCTGCAAGGTTTCTTGAGATAGCCGTCTGCTTTGAGTTCCAGGGCTTTTTCCATTTCGGAGGCTGTCATAAAAATAAACGGAATGCTGGCGGTTGCAGGGTGCGATCGCACGGCTGCGAATACTTCAAAACCGTTTAGTTCCGGCATCATGACATCAGACAAAATTAAATCGGGAATTTGGGCAGCTAACTGGATACCAACTTTTCCATTTTCAGCGCCTACAGCTTCAAAACCGCGCGATGCCAGAAGTTCTAATACTGTTTCTCGAATTAAGTTATTGTCTTCAATTACTAATATTTTTTTCATGTGTTTAAGCTGGCTCTTTACTTTGTTTGTATGGCTCTGTTATAATTGTTACAGGTAAGTTTTAAAGAATTCAATAGGGTTATTGCAAAAAACCGCTTTTGACTGGCAACTTTTTACGGCTTTGTGTATGCTCACAGTTACACACAAAACTTGAGTTATCAGCAGCTTTACCTTTTGTACTAGCGCTAGAAGTCGCTCCGGTGTACCTAGGATTGTGAAGGTCTAAAATCAGCGATTCAATAGTTTATTTAATAAAGATTCCAGCCGCCTGACTCAAAAAGTTTCTATTTAAGTGGCGTTCGCAGCTACGTGTAATTAATAAATCTGCCACTTTGCTGAGCACGAAACTAAAAACTGTGAAGTTCACAAATTTCCGGCGATCGGGTAAAATATAACTTGGTGTATCGCTATTAAGTGAGGAAAAAGATATGTCAGAATTTCTAGACTTTCTCAGACATCAGTTTGCCTACGTTGCCATTGGCGAATTTAAACCTGGAAAATTTAAAGAAGCCGAAGAACTTTTTGAAAAAGCCGTTGCAACTTATGCTACAGGTTTTAAGGGAGCGTATTTGCTGCAATTGCCCAATACAGACAAAGGTATTGCCATCATTTTTTGGGAAAGCGTAGAAGAGATGGCCGCCAATCAAAGCGAAGCCTATCAGGAAATATTAAAGCAGATGACGCCTTTGTTTGCGAAACTTCCCGACACTGATGTTTATGAAATCGTCAGTGAAATTCAGCCCAAAAGCGAATGATTAAAAATCCTGCAACCGGCGAGTCATTCCCATACCCATCGGCGTCTTTCGCCCCACTCCGCTGTAAAGTGCAAAATCTGCTAAAGTGTTAATTTGCTTGATAGTAGCAGGAGCTATATCTCCCATAATTCGGTAACTAATATCGCCGACGCAGCCAATAAATTTACTGCGAGAATCCGTACTAACTTCTGTTCTGATATCGAAGAAACTGGGGAAAATAGCTTCTGTGAAAGTAGGTTCGATCGCAATCGTGCTGTACTTGTTCCAGCGATTCGCTAAACTGCCGAAAATACTTTCACGAGTGGGCATAGCACTATCGTATACACCTTGCCGAAAATTAGTAGGAGTGCAAAAACTAAAAGCTATTTGGCGATCAGTTTCCGAAGCTCTCTCGAACAATTCGGCGTAAGTACAAAAGTTTACCCACGGCTGGTTTGATTGGGGTTGGCTCAAAATATTAGTAATGTATATATTTGTCGGGCCGAGATGCCAAGGGCGATCGAAATTGAGTTGCTGCCAAAGTTGAGTTAGGCGATCGAACAAACCGTCATCCAGCAGAGAAATCCGCCACCAAATCGGCATATTTTCCTGAATTGCTTGCTTGTGTTCCCACTGTACAGCCGGAGATATTGTGCGGGAAGCCGGAGGCAAAACTCTCTTTTGTGGCTGGGGCGTGCTGCTTTTGTAAGCCTCTTTTCTGCTTACTTGAAAAGGGCTTAAAGTGAAAGCTTTTTCATGAGATTGGTCGTGCAGGTACGCGCTCAAATCGCTGTCTACAGCACTCACAAGGTTCAAAAACAAAGCGTGGAGATGCCGCCCCGTTAAAAACTGGGAGGGAATTGGTGCAACTGGCCGGAGGTTTAAAACAAGGCTGTGGGGCATTTTTAAATTTATATACTGTGTCTGTATATATGTTCAGCTAGTATTAATACTACAGCTAAGTTGCAACTTAGATTAAGGAATCTAAATCGCGTAAGGTGCACAATGTGCACCCTACTTTTACGACGATTTGTGGGTCGTGTACACCTACGTTTAGGTTGTGATATTGACGCACCTCTCTGCACTGTGAATTTTTAGGCGATCGAGATTTCTGGCGACAAATAAACGTCTTGGATGGCGTGGAACAATTTTACGCCTTCTTCAAAAGGACGCTGAAAAGTTTTGCGGCCGGAAATTAAGCCACATCCCCCAGCGCGCTTGTTGATTACCGCCGTGCGAATTGCTTCTGCAAAATCGCTTTTCCCGGAAGCACCGCCGGAGTTAATTAAACCCATCCGTTAGAGTCGATAGAGGCGTTGCCACCTCTACCTCTCCTTCAGAACCGGACGTGAGACTTTCATCTCATCCGGC
>NZ_JAUBRA010000162.1:0-1956 GCF_036701555.1 Microcoleus sp. Pol10D4 | reverse complement strand
GACTCCCATCCAAATTGCCAACACGATTCAACATATCTATAATCTCATTCTATAGTCTTCTAGCGGGAAGGGAGTAACTATGCCGCCAACACTTAAAGAATCCCGCGAACTTCTCCAAGACTTTGAATTCAACAAATTGTTCGTCCAAAAACTCGGTTGGGATAATCCATCATCCCACAAAACCGTACCTGTAGAAATAGAAGGCGAGACTTATTTCCGAAAAGCCATCGCCCAACTTTTAGGAGTAGTTGTATATGAAATTATCGCCGATAGCGGAAATATCCCCAACAGCGCCGAAAGACTGACGATTTATCGCGAAATCGTCCAAATTTCCGCCGAAAATCTGTTGATTTTTATTGATGAAAATCGCACCAAATGTCTCTGGTATTGGGTGAAGCGCGAAGGTACAAAGCTTTATCCCCGCGATCATGTATACGTGAAACGGGAACCTTGCGATTTGCTGCTGAGTAAAGTGACAGCTTTAAAGGTTGATTTAGAAGAATTAGAAACGCTTTCGGTGATTGATGTCGCCCAAAGATTGCAGGCTGGCTTGGATGTCGAACGAGTAACTAAAAAGTTTTTTGAAGAGTTTAAACAGCAACACGTTGAATTTTTAAGTGTGATTCGTGGCATTGACAAAGAAACAGATAGGCGCTGGTATACTTCGGTTTTACTCAACCGTTTGATGTTTGTTTATTTTTTGCAGCGCAAAGGGTTTATCGACAGCGGCAAAATGCTGTATTTGCAGGAAAAGTTAGCCGAAAGCAAGCAGCGGGGAACGGATTTATTTTACTCGCAATTCTTGAAAACACTGTTTTTTGATGGATTTGCTAAACCTCTGGATTTGCGGGAGGAAGGCGTTAAAGAATTAATCGGCGATGTTAAATATTTGAATGGCGGACTTTTTCTCGAACATCCCATCGAACAAAATTATCTGAATATCGCCATACCCGATGCTGCTTTTGAGAAAATATTTAAGTTATTTGCCGCCTATTCTTGGAATCTTGACGATACGGTGGGCGGGAAGGAAAACGAAATTAATCCGGCGGTTTTGGGATACATCTTTGAGAAATACATTAACCAAAAAGCCTTTGGTGCTTATTATACCAGACCGGAGATTACTGAATATTTGTGCGATCGCACAATCAACAAACTAATTCTCGATAGAGTTAACCAAGCAACCACATCTCGTCACTTTGAAACCATCACCGAACTCCTCACCAATCTCGACGCCAATCTCTGCCGCAGGCTGCTAACAGACATCCTCCCAAACTTAACATTATTAGACCCAGCCTGCGGTTCCGGCGCGTTTTTAGTCGCCGCCATGAAAACGCTGATTTACATCTATTCAACAGTCATCGGTACAAGCAAGTTTTTAAATGAGCGTTACCTCAATGACTACCTAAAAGACATCGAAAAAGAGCATACTTCACTGAACTACTATATCAAAAAACGGATTATTAGCGACAACCTCTACGGCGTAGATATCATGCCGGAAGCAGTGGAAATCGCGAAATTGCGACTATTTTTAGCCTTAGTTTCGGCGGCGCAGAATGTCAACGACTTGGAACCGTTGCCGAATATTGATTTTAACATCATGGCGGGCAATTCCTTAATTGGATTACTGCGGGTGGATGACGCAGAATATGAAGGAAGTGGAACTCAGTTAAATTTGTTTCACAAGACATACAGACAAGTATTAGAGGAGAAAAACCGTCTGATTTCTATTTACCGTGATGCGACTACCTATAGTCAAAACTTGCAGAGTTTACGAGATGAAATTGCCGAAAAGAAAGCGCCGGCTATCGAAAATATTAATAAGATTTTGTTGGAAGATTTCAAGGAGTTAAAAATTAAGTTTGAACAAGCACAGGTTAGCGGTAAGCTGTTCGACATCTAAACTGCATTAACTAAGTTACCTTTATTTTTTATTTTTCGGTTCCATTTTATAATTAG
>NZ_JAUBRA010000069.1:0-36934 GCF_036701555.1 Microcoleus sp. Pol10D4 | reverse complement strand
TCCTGAAAGAGGTGCTGTGAGGCGGGAGATTAAATTAGTAGATGCACCCTGATTAATTAACTCCCGACCAATTTTGGCCGGGTTTTTTTTGGCGATCGCACGCCCTCACCACAAATTTTCGCAAATTCGGCCAAAGTGTCCTGAAAGAGGTGCTGTGAGGCGGGAGATTAAATTAGTAGATGCACCCTGATTAATTAACTCCCGACCAATTTTGGTTTGGGGTTTTTTTTTCGATCGCAAGCTGAGCCACAAATTATCGGAAATTCTGCCAAAGTGTCCTGAAAGAGGTGATATGAGGCGGGAGATTAAATTAGTAGATGCACCCTGATTAATAAACCCCAGCCAATTTTGGCCGGGGTTTTTTTTGCTCGAAAGCTGGATTAGCCGATCGACCTACAACACATCAAAAGACTGCACCTCAAGCACCGGGCCAATCATAGCAAAAGTCATCACATCCTTGCGGACTTCACCTTTAACACTGACTTTCAAACCAGCTTTTTTCAAGTCAGAAGGAGCATCCTTAAGTTCGTAAGTTTCTCCATCTTGGCCAACCAAAGCCCAAGTGCCCGGGCCTAATCCTTTGCGTTCAATTTCGCCTTTGACAGTAATACTCATGCCGATCGCACCTCTGTTTTAATTGCTAAACGTGCCAATCCGAAACACAGTAAAGCATTGACAATCAAGAATGTTTGTGATACTAAACCTGTACCCAATCCCCAGACTGCGGGAGACACAAAAGCATTCACCGCTAAACTGCTGGCAAAACCGATCGAAATTGCGATCGCGATCCACTTCCACTGTTGATGTCCCAACAGCAAAGCAATCAAAATCCCAGGAATCAAAACGCTAGCAAAAAAGGGATTCAGCATACTGCTGCCATTAATTGCGCCGCCGAGTTCGGGAATAGAACTGCCCATCACCCGCATCGGCCACTGCGGCAAGTCAAATACAAACAAGTTCCGCAGGAAAAAGAACCCAGAACTACCAGCCATCAAGCCACCGGAAAAGCCCCAAGTCCACTGGAACGGAAAATAATTCCGCAAAAAGAAAGCCAGCAGGTAGGAACCGAGCACCATTGCAATTTTAGGCAACAGGGCGACTGCACCGCCGTCAATCCAAAAGCGAGGGTTGAGATAGCCGTTATCGCGCAGCCAGCGGAAGAAATCGCGGAAGTTGATTTGTCCGCGCTGGGCTAGCTGAACTGCGGCGGCTGCGTCTAGATGTCCTGAACCAAAATGGTTTAAGGGATCTTCAGTGACAGTTCGCGAGGACTGCAAAAGTACGCTGCGAATTTCGTCTGGTTCTGTGATGCCGGAAGCCTTGACAAGGGCTGCAACGGCGGCAACGTGGGGAGAAGCCATGCTAGTGCCTTGGTAGCCTTCAAAGACTTCGGTGCCAGTTTCCGGGTCGATCGTACTTTGCAGGATTTTGCCCATTTCTGAACCGCCGGGGGCTGCAATGTCAACCCCTGCGCCGAAATTGGAGTAAGAGGCTTTTTCGTCGTCGGGGCCGAGGGCGGAAACGCCGATGACGTGGGGATAGCGGGCGGGATAGGAAGCGGAACTATCGCCGGAGTTGCCGGCGGCTGCGATGATGACAACGCCTTTAGAGTGGGCGTAGTCGATCGCCTCTTCCATTAACTGACTTTCGCCACCGCCACCTAAACTCATGTTGATGACATCTGCGCCGTTGTCAGCAGCAAATTTGATCGCTTCGGCGATGTCGGAAACCGTGCCGCCACCGCTGCCGCCTAAAACTTTTAGCGGCATTAAAGCTGCTTCGTAGGCGATGCCCGCAACGCCGTAATTGTTGTTAGTTGATTGGGCGACTGTACCGGCGACGTGAGTACCGTGGCCGTTGTCGTCGTAGGCTTCGGCGCGATCGTTTACAAAGTCGTAGCCCGGTACAAATTTGGTTTCTTTTAAGTCAGCGACTGGAGTAATACCCGTGTCAATTATCGCTACTGTTGTGCCGCTGCCTTTGGTTTCGTTCCAAGCAGATTCTACGTTGATACTGCGGAGATTCCACTGCTTGGTATACATGGGGTCGTTGGGAATCTCGAAAGCGCTGTAGACGTAGTTAGGTTCAATGTATTCGGTATCTTTAGCCAAATTTGATTTTCTCAGGGCGTTTAGCAAAGTGCGATCGCCCTTAACTACATATACATTGTCTGCCGCTGAGAATTCGCTGTTGAGTTGCGGTGCGACTTGGTACTGTTGGGCGATCGCATTTACTTCTTTCGCAATCTCAGCAGCACCCAAATCTTCGCGGAAATCCAGCACAATCGAGTCGTAAGTGCCTTGAGTAGCAAGTCCTGGGAAATTAGAAATCGCCCAGCCGAGCCCGATTAAAAATAAGCACAGAAGGAAAAACTTTTTCATTGCCGATCGTCCGTTTAGGGAAGGCGTGTTCACCACAATAACCCAATTTTCACCGCCAGCGCCAGTTTTCCTTGCTGCGACTTGTGGATATCTCCCACGCGAGCGTTTGGTAGTTTTCGGCAGTGGCTGTTGCTAGAACCAAAATTGCTCTAATTTCTAGTTTAAATTGCAGAGCAAGTTTGAGGAGTTCAATTAATTGTATCATTAGAGAAGATGACAAACAGAACAAGCGAGTATTTTCAACAAGGGTATCGCATGGAAAGAGGTTTAATGTGGCTGCCGCTGCTGGCAATTTTTATTTCTCTAGCTTGGGCTGGATGGAACGAGTATCAAAAGCTGGAAGCGTATCGCGTCTGGGCAGAACAATTCGCTAAAGCCAAGTACGATATTTATGCTGTACTCGGTCAGCAAGAAGACAGTTTAACTTGGGGAAAACCTACTCGCAGCGGGCCAGTAAATTTGCAAACTTTTTCTTTAAAAGACGTGCAATCGCTGCGGTTGTTAGTCAACTCTCAGGCAGTTGATTTAGAGTCGCCACCGAATTCGGGAAGTCCAATCGCCCTCGAATTTTTGTTGAAAGATGCTGCTGCGGTGCAGGTTCCTTTTACAGAAATTCCTCTAGCGACTAAATGGGGAAAACACTTGCAGCAAGAATTGCAGCGCTTTAGGTAAAAACACTCTCCGGCGGGGCAGCGTATCAGATATAAACTCGGCTACTTGAAGTTACAAAAGTCTGTAAAACTGGTAGTAGAAATAGAACTTACGCAACAAATCTTTTAAACCGCCCTCTATAGGGGTAAGGCGCGCACGGATCACCCGGAGGACATGAGTTCTTGCAGTAAGTAGTAGGAGTAGTGTCCCCGTGCCTAGCCCGCTCGTGTTCCGTACGTACCTTACCGTTAAAGTTATTGACCGTAAGCATCCAGGATACAAGCCCCCGGATTCATCGGTCCAGAAATAAAAAATCTGTATCCCATCAACAAGCCCCCGAATTTATCTGTGGGGTCAATGCTTCAATCTAAAATCTAAAATCTAAAATCTAAAATAGATTGACCAGCGCGTCCTAAAACAGCTAAATTGCCAGCCCCCAAATCTGCGGAATGCAAACACAAGAATTTTTACAGCGCTATCAACAGGGAGAGCGCAACTTTGGTCACATTGACCTCAGTGGCGCTAGTTTAAGCGGTGTTAACCTGCGAGAAATAGACCTCACTGGTGCTAACTTGACCGGTGCTAATTTGAGCTGGTCTTTTTTGAGCAATGCCAAGTTGATAGGGGCTTGTTTGCGCCGCGCGGATCTCCGCAGTGCGGGGCTGGCTGGGGCGAATCTGAGCGGGGCAAATTTGAGCGGGGCAAATCTTGCTAAAGCGGATTTGCGCCTTGCTTGTTTGGAAGCAGCAGAACTCAATTGGGCCGCGTTCCCCGAAGCGGATTTGGGCGGTGCTAATCTTCAAGGAGTTAAATCTGACCAAATTAATTTTGCCGGGGCTAAACTCGACGGCGCGAAGTTGATGGCGGCGGAATTGATGGAGGCGAATCTAAACCGCGCCAGTCTTGTTGGTGCTAATTTAACGGGTGCTAATTTGCGGGAAGCGCATTTGGTGGAAGCGAATTTGCGATCGGCAATTTTAATCGGTGTAAATTTGATTGAAGCTGACTTGAATGGCGCTCAAATGCGATCGGCAAATCTGACGGGCGCTGACTTGCACCGAGCTGTGCTGGCGGGGGCGGATTTGACTGAGGCGGTGCTGGATAACGCTGATTTGAGTCGAGCTAATCTGGCGGGTTCTTATTTATTGAAAGCGAGTTTTAAGAAGGCGCTTTTGCTGCGATCTAACCTGCAAGGAGTGTATTTACTGCGGGCAGATTTGAGCGAAGCTAATTTGCGAAGTGCTGATTTGCGGAAAGCGGATTTGAGCGGTGCTTATTTGATGGATGCGATTTTGGGTGAGGCGGATTTAAGAGAGGCTTGTTTGATTGAGTGCCGTTTGATTCGGACGAATTTGGAGGGGGCGCAGCTTACGGGTTGCTGCATTCAAAATTGGCAAGTTCAAGATGTCGATCTGTCGAGAGTTGACTGCAGCTATGTTTTTACTCAGTTTGATTATACTGCGAAAGTTGCGGCAAATCGCTTTCCGGTCGATCGCGATTTTGAGTCTGGGGAATTGGGGCGGCAGCATCAAGAGGAAAGTTCGATTGTGGAGGTGGGTTTTGCTGAAGCTCCTAATTGGGAGGCTTTGGTTTTTACGGTGCGTCGGGTGGAGTTGGAAAGCCGCGAACTCAAGTTGAACGTTCAATTTTTTGAGTCTGCTGGAGAACAACATTTACTGCGGCTGAGCGCGAACCGTTTGGTGAATGGCAAGATTTTGGGCGATCGTATATTGGCGCTTTATCCAGATATGTTGGAAAAGGTTTTAGCCAAGGGCGCTGAAATTTTAGGTTTGCTTGGCTTGGTTGTTCCTAGTAACAGTGCAGAGTCGGCGGAGCCGGGTCAAAAGGAAGTATTGCTCAGAAGACAGGAAATCTACCAGCGAATGGTGCGCCAAATTTCGTTTATTTTGATGTCTCAGACGCCGGATAAATTCTCCGAAAGTGTGCAGCGGCTGTTGGATTATTTGAAGCAGCAAGGTATCCCGACAGAGCAGATTCAAAAGAAAGTCATCAGTCAGGCGATCGTACAGCGGGCAAAGCAAGACCCGGTTTTTCGGGAACAGTTGCTCACGTGGGAGAAAACGGCGTCCGATCGCGTTCGCGGTTCGATGATGGGGGAAGCGGTGCGGTATGCGATCGGTCTTTTATCGGAATAAATCGATATGTGCGATCGCTGATGAGGGAGGCTTTCTATGCGATATTTTAATTAGGATTTTGATACAGTGCGAGCATCTTGCTCGCGAGATAAAAATTGCTCGCGGGAAAGAATTGCTCGCGAGATAAAAATTGCTCGCGGGAAAGAATGGCGGTCGGAAAAATTCAGTGCGAGCATCTTGCTCGCGAGGAAAGAATTGCTCGCGAGAAAGAATTGCGGTAGGAAAAAATCAAGGTTGGCCGCGAGCGGGAGGCTCGCACTGTTTCGATTCCGGCGCGAGCGAGACGCTCGCACTGTTTCCACTCTGGCGCGAATTTCGATTCCGCCGCGAGCGAGACGCTCGCACAGCTTGTCAAATCAAACATTTTCCCAGAAAAAATGATATTTTTGAGGTGTGTCTGACAAGTTGGCTTTGACAGGATTTTGTTTGATATATTCCCAAGTATTAATAAAATGTTGGCGGTTGCTAATAATTTCATCGTGTCGCCCATCTTGCCAAACTTTACCGATATGCTTCATTACTTTCGGAATTTGTTTAGAACTGAAGCCTTTAATACTGTGAATAAGACTACCAATTGACCAGTATTGCAAGTCAGACTTACGAAAAGGCTGAAGCAATAAATGTACATGATCGGGCATAATAACGGCAGCAAATAGTTGATATCTTTTGTTGTGAAAGTGCAAGGTAGAATCTAGAACAACTTGTCGAGCTTCGGGAGTTAATTCTAGTCTTTCCCAGGTAACGAATGTTATGAAATAGATATCTTTGGGTAGCGGTAATTGAAGGAATTGCTGTTTGAATGACATGGATTTACCTCACATTTATTAGGGTTTTGATAGAGTGCGAGCATCTTGCTCGCGAGGTAAAAATTGCGGTAGGAAAAATTCAGTGCGAGCATCTTGCTCGCGAGGTAAAAATTGCGGTAGGAAAAATTCAAGGTTGGCCGCGAGCGAGACGCTCGCACTCTTTCGAGAAGGGGAAAAATTCAAGGTTGACCGCGAGCGAGACGCTCGCACTCTTTCGAGAAGAGGGAAAATTCAAGGTTGGCATCGAGCGGGACGCTCGCACTGTTTACCAGTCTTGGCTGCGTAGCCGGCGACCCGCTAATGCCCGCACTTGCTCTTCTGCGTCGGAAACTGCAAGCGATCGCAACAACGGCACAACTCCCGGATTTTCGGGATAATGTTCAATAATCGCTTCGAGTGCTGTAAATCTGGGATTGTAAGGAAAAGAACCGTTTTGATTGTCAACATCGCTCAAAGCTCGATCGCGCAAAAACTCAAACATTCCCGGCTCGTCTTTCCATCCCCGCATTAACTCTACCAGGGCGATCGCCCGCACCTGCGAATCTTCATCCTTTTGAGCTCTAATTTTCAGCCACTCGAAAGTTTGAGACTGATTTGTCCACCCCCGCGCTAACTTTTGCAAAGCGATTTGCCTGACAGCGGGACTCTCATCGCCCTCTGCTTTAGCCTCCAGCAGCATCCAAGTTTCAGGGTTGTCTGGCCAGTTGTAAGCGAGTTCAAGCACCGCCGCTTGCCGCACCAGCGCCTCCCCAGAATCGAGCTGAATTTTCAGCCAAGACAAGGTTTCCGGGTCGTCGGGCCACCCCCGCACGATCGATCGTACCAGCACGCTCAGCAGGTGAGAATCTTGCTCAGACTCGACCAGGCTTTTGAGGAAAGGCAGCGTCTCGCCCTGGTGAGACCAGCGTTTTGCGATCTCTTCCACCGCCGTTTCTCGGACGTTGAGGTGTCTGTCGGACTCGGCGAGATTTTGCAACCAGCCAAAGACTTCGAGACTGCCTGATGCCAGTGCGGCGACAGCCTCCACTACTACTTGCCGCACAGTCCAGTAATCCTCAGAATCAGCTATTTTTTGCAGCAGGGGCAGGGTTTCTGGGTGATCGGGCCAACCTGCGGCTATCTGTTGTAGGGCTATTTCGCGCAGGTCGGCGTCGCGATCGCCCAATGCTATATTTTTCAAAAAAGTCAGAGTTTCGGGGTTCCTGGCCCAGCCAGAGGCAATTGCTTGCACTGCTGAGCGCCGGACGCTCGAACTCGCGTCGGACTCGGCTTTAGTTTTCAGCAGCGGGTAAATGTCGGGTTCGTCGGGCCAGTGCGAAGCCAATTCTTCTAAGGCTGCTGTCCGCACTTCTTTGCTGCTGTCAGATTCGGCTAGGGTTTTCAGCAGCAGGCCAACGTCGGCTGCGGCGGGCCAGCCCGCTGCCAACTCCCGCACCGCTACGGTTCGCAGGATAGAACTTCCTGTCTGGGCAAGGTTTTTGAGCAGGGAGGCCGTGCCTAAAAGGCTGTGCCAACCTCTGGCTATTTCTTGCCACGCACAGACTCGCACTCCCAAATTTTCGTCGGATTCGGCGGCCTTCCTCAGCAGCAGCAAGGTATCTGTGCGATCGGGCCAATTAGAGGCAAACTGTTCGAGTGCTGCGGTGCGAACTGCGGGACTTTGATCTGACTGAGCCAGGGCACTCAGCAGCGACAAGGTATCGCTCGTGTCTGGCCAACCACAAGCCATTTCTCGCACACAGGTCGATCGCACTGCCCAGCTTGGATCGGATTTGGCGAGTTTTTTGAGCATCAGGTAAATTTCTGGCTGGTCTGGCCAACCACGGGCTATTGCTTCGACTGCTGTGGCTCGGACTTCGCCACAGTCGGTGGAGTGAGCGAGTATTTTCAGCCACGGCAGGGTTTGCGGGTCGTTTTTCCAAGTTTGGGCGATCGCCGTGATCGATCGATTGCGAATTTGATAAGTTTCCTGCAATTCTTGAGCGCTTTGGTAAAGAATCAGGAAACCCGTACCGTATTGCGATAACTTTTTTAAAGCGTTTAACAGTTTTTTTTCGGTTGTTTTATTAACATCATTTTTTACTTTTAACAGGCATTGCGCTGCTAAAAACAAATTAATAAATTTTTCTTGTTGACCGTTTTGAGCTGTGAGATATTCTATAATTTGGCTCGCTGTTTCTTTGTCGAGCCTAGCTGCAATTTCTCGGAGGACTTCGTGCAAAGATTCGTCCCGCCAGTGCTGGCCGAAAACTTGTATGTTGAGTTCGCCCCAAGTCAGTTGACCGATTTTGAGTTGGGCATGGATTAACTCTGCTACAGTCTGGGGATTATTGTTGGAAACAAGTTTTTTTAACAACATACCGATACACTGCCCCCTGAAGTTTGTTTGCATTGACAATCATCGCATCAGCTCGGATATTAGTTGAGATTTTTTTGAGCGAGCCTGGAGTATGGAACCAATCGACTCTATTTTATACGAAAAATACTGAGTCGGGAGGGCCCCAATGGAAAATCCGCCAGCACCCACAGGAATGTTAGGTGGTGGCGGATAGCGATCGAACAATTAAGCCGCTGAATCTAACTAACAGCTAGTTGGACGCGATCGGCTACAACCCGAACCGAAAAAGTAGGAATCTTTACCGTTTCATCATCCAGACATTGCCCGGTAGTGAGACTAAAGTTTTGCTTGTAAATGGGAGAAGCAACTTTGAGAGTGCCGTTGCGATCGCCCACAATTCCCCGCGACAAAACAAAAGCTTTGCTAAACGGGTCGTAATTGCTAAGCGCATAAACTTCATCCCCGTTTCCCACTCGGAAAATCGCCACTTGTTCGCCTTTAACTAAAGCGCAAACTCCAGTATAAGGGGCGATCGCATCCAGAGAACACACATCAACCCAAGTTGTTACTGTATCCGAAACTTGCAATGATTGAACCATCTTCTTTTCCTGTTATTTTACTTCAATCTCATTCCCAGTCTCCGGCTGGGAACGTAGGTTTCGAGGCTCTGCCTCACGGTTTGAGGATACCTCGCCTCGCGGAAGGAGGCAGAGCCTCCCGGAATTCATTCCCAGGCAGAGCCTGGGAACGAGATTAATTTACTTCAATCTAGTGTTCTTGTTCCCCCCTTATTAAGGGGGGCTAGGGGGGATCTCCGGGTTTCCTAGGCTCTGCTTGGAAACCCGATTATATGGGTTATTCCGAAACTCCAGCCAGAGCCTTTTCATGTTCGTTAGCCGGCCGCGTTTGTCCCCGTTCCGCAACACGAACAATACTCGGATCAGGCAGATCTGAATTCACAAAATGCTGGAACCGCTGCACCTTTTGTGGGTTTTCAATCGTGGTTTTCCACTCACATTGATAAGTATTCACTAAATGTTCCATTTGCGCTTCTAATTCAGCACAAATGCCCAGAGAATCCTCAATTATTACCTGTTTCAAGTATTCAATCCCGCCCTCAAGTTTGTTCAACCAAGTAGCAGTTCGTTCCAATCTGTCGGCCGTGCGGATGTAGAAAACCAAGAATCGATCGATATACTTAATCAGGGTTTCCTTATCGATATCCGTCGCCAGCAAAACCGCGTGCTGCGGCTTAATTCCGCCATTGCCGCACACGTACAAATTCCAGCCGTTTTCCGTAGCAATGATCCCAAAATCCTTGCTTTGAGCTTCAGCGCATTCGCGAGTGCAACCAGAGACAGCAGATTTGAGCTTGTGGGGCGATCGCAAACCACGATACCGCAATTCAACTTCGATCGCCAAACTCGTTGAATCCTGCACCCCAAAGCGGCACCAAGTGCTACCAACACAAGATTTTACAGTACGCAGAGCCTTACCGTAAGCGTGTCCCGACTCAAATCCCGCATCAATCAACCGACGCCAAATATGCGGCAATTGATCCACGCGAGCTCCAAACAAATCAATCCGTTGCCCGCCAGTAATCTTAGTATAAAGCCCAAAATCCCTGGCAACTTCACCCAAAACAATCAACTTATCCGGCGTGATTTCTCCCCCCGGTATTCGCGGCACCACCGAATAAGTACCGTCGCGCTGAATGTTTGCCAAAAAGTAATCGTTCGTATCTTGCAAACCGACGTGAGACTTCTCTAAAATATGGTCATTCCAAGTAGAAGCCAGCATCGAACTAACAGCAGGCTTACAAATTTCGCAACCCTTACCTTTGCCGTGTCTTTCAATCAACTCCTCAAAGGTTTTAATCTCTTGAGAGCGCACTAAATGGTACAATTCTTGACGAGAATATTCAAAGTGTTCGCAAAGATTATTTTTGACTGCAAACCCAGCTTTCTTCATCTCCAACTTGAAGATATCCGTCACTAAAGGCACGCAGCCGCCGCAGCCCGTCCCAGCTTGAGTGCATTTCTTGACGCTGGCAACATCGGTTAAATTATGCTCGCGAATCGCTGCACAAATCTGCCCTTTGGTAACATTATTGCAAGAACAAATCTGAGCAGAATCCGGCAAACTGTCTACTCCAAAACCCGCCGCTGCTCCCCCTTCTCGCGGTGGCATTAACAAATCTTCGGGATGCGGCGGCAGAGCAATTTCATTTTGCATGAATTGCAGCAAAGTGCCGTAAGCCGAAGCATCTCCCACGAGAATTCCGCCTAAAATCCGGCTGCCGTCTTGATTTAAAACTAATTTTTTGTAAATGCCTTGGAAGGTGTCAGCGACAACAATTTCTTTAGCATCGCCCGACTTGGGAAAGGGATTTCCAAAACTAGCGACATCCACCCCCAATAATTTGAGTTTAGTGGACATATCCGCACCTGTAAAAGTGCTTGTGGGACGGGCATCTTGCCCGTCATCCGCTACACGGCTCAAAATATCTACTGCTACGCTTGCCATTGTATACCCAGGCGCAACTAAGCCGTAGATGCGGTTTTGATAAAGCGCGCATTCTCCGATCGCATAAATGTCAGGATCGGAGGTTTGGCAGCTATCATTAATCAAAATGCCACCGCGTTCTCCTACTTCTATACCGCAACTTCTGGCAATTTCGTCGCGGGGGCGAATGCCAGCAGAAAACACAATCATATCTGTTGCCAATTCCGAACCGTCAGCAAACAGCATTTTAGTAACTTTGCCATCTTCACTGACAATTTCTGTGGTAGATTTGCTGGTATGAACCGAAACCCCCAAATCTTCTATTTTGCTGCGGAGAATTGCCCCGCCAATTTCGTCAACTTGCACGGGCATCAGCCGCGATGCAAACTCAACAACGTGAGTTTTTAGACCCATATTTTGCAGAGCATTAGCACACTCTAGACCTAACAAACCACCGCCAATTACTACACCAGTTTTGCAGTTTTTAGCGTAATCGGACATCGCTTCCAGGTCGTCAATTGTCCGGTAAACAAAAGTTCCTGTAGCGTCTTTGCCTTTAATTGATGGCACAAATGGATAGGAACCGGTGGCCATAACAATTTTGTCGTAGGGAACTTCTAAACCGTTGGCTGAAGAGACTATTTTTTGTTCCCGATTAATGCCGACTGCTTTGTCGCCGATGTGAAGCTTTATGTCATTTGTGTGATAAAATCCAGGTGCAACTAAAGATAAATCTCCCGCTGTTTTGCCAGAGAAAAATCCGCTGAGGTTTACGCGATCGTAAGCAACGCGCGGTTCTTCACAAAAAGTAATTAAATTCCAGTGTTTGGCAGCATCCGAGCTGACCATTAACTCTAGGAACTTGTGACCTACCATGCCATTGCCGATTACAATGAGGTTTTTTTTGGCTGTCATTAGAATCTCTTTTATCCCGTTTATCAGTCGTTGGGTTTATTAATATAAGACTTTATTGTAAATTTTTGTACTTATATATACAAAAAATGGATGTTTATGCAATTGTCGAATACTCCCGATTGCATTTTTGCATGATGTGTGCGATTTTAGATTTTAGATTTTAGATTTTAGATTTTAGATTTACTCTACAGTTAATTTGGGTGGGTCAGTCGATTTTAGATTTTAGATTTTAGATTTACTCCACAGTTAAGTAGGATGCGTCAAGTAAGTCTTTTTGACAAAAGGATTAACATTTTACTGTGACGCAGCTTACTGTTTTATAATTTTTAATTATTATTTAAGCTCCCATGCCCGAATACTGCTTCAAGCCCTGCCGCCAAAGCCAGCGATTCCACACAAAAAATACCGCACTCCAACCCAACATTACCAACAAACCGCGGCCTAGATCTACGGGTAATCCTATCAAGATAGAAGCGGGAAAATGAATCAAATAAGGAAACGGCGTCCACAAAACTACTTCGCGCACCGATGCGGGAAACACTTCTAGTGGCGCGATAAGTCCCGATAAAAACAGGTAAATTAAAAACCAGAATTGCTCGATCGCACTTGCCCTCTCCAGCCAAAAAGCAAACAGCGCAAAGGTATACTGTATCAAGAACCGCAAGCAAAAAGCCCAGACGATAACCAACAAAAACAGCAAAAACCTACCCAAACTCGGCAGCCAAAAAGCCTGCGGGTAAAGTGCAAAAAACAGCAGCACTAATCCGCATACAAAGGGCAGCCTCGCAAACCTTTCGGAAACGTGAGATGCGAAGTGGTGCCATACGGGATCGAGAGGCTGCAACAATCTATTAGATAGCCTGCCTTGCACTACTTCCTTTTCAAACTCCCAAATTACCCAAACTACATTTGTTTGCCTGACAATGAAAGCCGCTAAAAAATAACGGGCAAAGTCGATCGAATTCAGCCCAAATTGACCATTTTCGGCCGCCTGCATCCAAACACCCATCAAGATAAACGGCAAAGCTCCAGACAGCGCCCATAAAAACAATTCTGCCCGGTATTCGAGCATATAAGCGTAATAGGTAACTAGCAAAGTTTTAGCAATTTTGATGAATTTTGTCATATCAATTGTAGATTTAATTTTTGGGGTTAGCAACGGGCATCTTGCCCGTTGCACAAAACATTGAAACTCTAGTGGAACAGATATCTTGCCTGTTATGGAGAATGAACACAGCCATAAACATTACACTTTTCCCGTGCGAAAAACTCGACCAATTACCTCTTCAATTGGCGGATCGGTAACAGTCAAATCTATCACGTCCAAGTCCGCCAAAATCTTCGCCACGCTCACCGTCAGCTCTTCCCTTTTCACCAAAAACCGCACCGATTGTCCCTCAATAGATTCTACATCCCCGTAAGCAAAAGCACTATCTTTTGCCAGCGGTTGAGCTAATTTTACCTGAACTTCCCGATAAGGCGCAAACCTATCGAGTAATCCGTCTAAACTGCCATCATAAACTAATTGCCCTTCATGAATCAATAAAACGCGCTTGCATAAAGCAGTAATATCAGCCATGTAATGACTCGTCAACAGCACCGTTGCTTGATAGCGCTCGTTATATTCTCGCAGAAATTGCCTGACGCTAAACTGTGCGTTTATATCCAAACCTAAAGTCGGTTCATCTAAAAATAATACCTCCGGCTGGTGCAGCAGAGCCGCCATCAGTTCCGCTTTCATTCGTTCGCCTAAAGAAAGCTTTCTTACCGGCTGATTTAACTTGCCTTCTAGTGACAGCATCTCTGTCAATTCTCCGACTCGCCGTCGATAATCTGCATCGGGAATGCCGTAGACTGCGGCATTAATTCGCAGAGAGTCAAGCACGGGTAAATCCCAAATTAACTGCTGTTTCTGCCCCATGACTAACGTGATTTTTTGCAGAAAATCTGCTTCCCGACGAAAAGGAGTACGATCGCACACACTCACCGTACCCGCAGACGGATAAATCAAACCCGTCAGCATTTTCAGCGTAGTAGTTTTGCCCGCACCGTTAGCACCTAGAAACCCCACGACTTCCCCCGGTTCAATACTGAAAGAAACGCCCTCAACTGCTTTGATATTGCGGTAACTGCGACTAAAAAAGTGTCGCACTGTTCCTTTAAGCCCCGGTTCTTTAATCGCTACCGGATAAACTTTACTCAAGTCTTCAACTAAGATAATTGGCATCGGCTCAAATTTTAACTTTTATTTTAATCTAGGGTATTTCCATCAGGCTTGTGCCAAGATGGAGCGATCGAGCTGTCTAGTAGGGTGCACCAGCGATTGCTCGATCGCGAGTGATGAAGTAACTGTGTTCTGGCGCACCCTACTAAACTGTAGAATATTGCACAATATCCATGCTCACATCGCACAAAGTTTACAACTATGGTACTCACCCCAGATAATTCAGGCATCTCTCGTTTGGTAGGAGACAATTCTCCTGAAAATATTACACTTGCACCAGGACAACTTGCTAGTTTTCCTGGGGGACTTTGGATGGTGGGCGGCAATGATACTGTCAGGGGCTCGTCAGATGCAGAACGGATTTTCGGCAACGATGGTAAAGACAGTCTGTTAGGCGGTGTCGGCAATGATTCTATTTACGCCGGCAAAGATGATGACGATGTTTTGGGAGAAACTGGCGACGATTTCTTGACAGGAGATAGAAATAGCGATTTCCTTGATGGGGGTGCGGGAAATGATTTGCTGCGCGGAGGACAAGGTGTTGATTTGTTAGTGGGCGGAGACGGCAACGATACTTTAATTGGCGACAGAGATGTGGATATTTACAAAGGTGGTGGGGGGAGCGATGTCTTTGTTTTTAGAGTCGATCAAGCGGGAATCAGAGTATTTGGGGTTGAAGTTCCTGACGCGGTAATTGTGGATTTTGATAAGTCTAGCGATTCGATTGGAATTAGTGTGGAATTTACCAGCAGCAATATCTCCTTGGAAGAGGTAAGTTATAGCTTGAACGATCCGAGACTGCTGCTGATCGATCCTACAACTATAACGGGGGGAACGAGTTTGTTAGCCAAGGGTGGCATCTCGCAGCAAAGTCTCGATCCCGATGGCAACGGCCGTGTGGAAGCTACTAATATTAGATTCGGTTTTACTAATGCTTTGTTAGGTACTGTTTTGAATGTGACCCCAGCCGATTTAAACGGTCGTTTTATTAATGCTAATTCTTTGCTTTAATTCGTTGCTTATATATCTATAGTAGGGTGCGCTAGGCGCACCTTACCCATTAACCATTATCTAACTCACTGTCAAAACTGCGCGATAGCGTACTTGATTGTCGCGGACTTTCTGAATTGCTTCATTCGCTTGTGCGATCGCAAAAACTTCGACAATCGGCTCAATCTCAAACTTCTCTGCAATTGCCAGCATTTCATTAATCATAGCGCGACCGCCGATGAGAGAACTCACAATTCGGCGTTGCTTCACCAGCAGCGAAAATAACGGAATGCTCAAAGGTTCGTCGGGAACTCCCACAAAAGCAAGCGCACCGTTAGAATCGAGAAAATCAATGTACGGAACCCAATCTAAAGCAGCAGGAACAGTGCTCAACAAAATATCTAATTTGCTGCTGGGGGCTTTAGGAACTTCGCCTTTTCCTACTACAATAGCTTCGTCCGCCCCCATTTTATGTGCAAATTCTGCCTTATCTTGGGAAGTAGTAAAAACTGTAACCCGGTTGCCTAATTTTTTCGCAAATTGCACCGCCATGTGTCCCAAACCACCGATGCCGAGAATGCCAATTTCTTGGCCAGAACTCATCCCCCCATTTCGCAAACCGGCGTAAACCGTAATTCCGCCGCACAACAGCGGCCCCGCTACGTTGGAATCGATGCCTTTGGGAATAGGAAAAGCAAAGCGGGAATCTACCATCAAATAATCCGCAAAACCGCCGGGGCCTGTAACAATTAATCCCTGGTTTTCATCGCAGAGATTTTCGTTACCGCGCAAGCAGTCGCAGCACTGCAAACAAGACGACCTTTGCCAACCGACACCAACGCGATCGCCCACTTTTAAATGAGTCACTTGCGGCCCTATTTCTGCCACTTCTCCGATAACTTCGTGGCCGGGAACGAGGGGATATTTGGATTGACCCCAATCGTTGTCAATCATGTGCAAGTCAGAGTGACAAATGCCGCAGCTTAACACTTTTATAAGGCATTCATGTACTTTTGGAGGTTCGACATCGAATTTGTATTCTTCAAGCAATCCGCCTGTTTTTTTAACTGCTAGTGCTTTGATTTGCATTGTGTATTTCCTGGTTTGTTTGCCATTATAGTGTTCGGGCCGCTTTCCCAGTCTCTTTCTTTAGTTGTATATATTCAAGGGAAGCTTCAACTAGGAATCAGGCGCGTTACTAATAATTTGTCCGGTGCGCCCTGGGTACTTTACTAATTACCAATTATCCATTACTAATTAGTCTCACAACTTGCCTTTTTCCATTGCCCACTGCATCAAACCGGGGAACAACCGATAAGCTTCCGATGCCAAAAAAGCAGGGCCGACGGTAACTTCTGCACGCTGATTTTTCACAGCATCCCAGATAGCTTTAGCAATATCTTCTGGCTGAGTTGCCCACTCAGATTTCAGCATTTTGCTCATTTGCTGGCGGCGCAATTCGACTGCGGGTTCGTCTCGATCGCGAAATTGAGCTCTTTCTAAAAAATCGCTGTTAATCAGGCCCGGATGCACGGCGCAAACGTGAATACCTTGAGGCGCTAATTCCAATCGCAAAGTTTCTGTTAAACCGGTTACTGCATATTTGCTGGCACAATAAGCAGTCATTTGAGGCAAAGGCATTTTGCCACCAATGGAACCCACATTGACTATTGTCCCTGTTTTTCGTTGCAAAAAATGTGGCACAATTTCTTGAATTGTGTTAACGCATCCCCAAAAATTGGTATTCATTAATTGCTGCCAGTCTTCGGAGGTAGTGTGCTCGATCGCCCCCGTGAGACAAATGCCAGCATTGTTAACTAAAACATCGATGTTGCCGCAGGCATCTAGGGCTTTTTGGACGATCGCCCGCACTTGGTGAATGTCGCCAACATCCCCCGGAATAGCTACAGCGGAAGTGCCTTCTCGCTGCACTTGAGCCGCTGCTGCTGCCAATCTCTCTGGCTGGCGAGCTACCATAACTACATCGTAACCTTTACTTGCAAATAAAATTGCTGTTGCTTTGCCGCTTCCTTGAGAAGCGCCTGTAATCAAAACTGTAGGAGCCATAGATAGTTATAAATTGTAATATCAATTCCGGCTGAACCGGAATTAGTGTTGACTGTTGACTGTTGACTGTTAACTGTTGACTGTTGACTGTTGACTGTTGACTGTTGACTGTTGACTGTTGACTGTTAACTGTTGACTGTTAACTGTTTGAATAATACCGATGCAACCGGAAACGAGATGATTCGGACTTGTTTGATGTTGAATTTTGTAGGCGGGTTCGGAAACAATAATTGCCCGTAATATACAATTTCATAGACCCGCCCTGCCCCTACTATACATTAATATTTCTTGGATATGGGAATTTTTTAAGAATGGCGATCGTTTTTTTTTTAACGAACAACGAAGACGCGAAGGACGCGAACGAAGAGAGGAGAAGAGAAGGGAAGAGAAAGTCTTCAGAAAGTGTTCAGCATTATGTGAAAATTGCTATATAAATTTTCCCAATGCCCAATGCCCGATGCCCAATGCCCAATGCCCAATGCCCAATTCCTAAAAAATGAATCTTCCGAAACAAACGCCTAATTGGTCGATCGCCCTAGTGTTAATTATCGGGGTTTTAGCTGTCTCAACTTCCTCCATTTTAATTCGTCTCGCTAACTTTTCAGCAGGGGCCAGCGGTTTGGGTTTCAGTCTGGTACTCGCGGCCTCTCGTCTGACTTTATCTGCTTTAATTCTGCTTCCGGCTTGGCGGAAAATTCAGTGGAACGCCCTGCAACCGGGAGCTCGGCGCTATGCTGCTGCTGCGGGTTTGTGTCTCGCCCTGCACTTTGCGCTCTGGATTACCTCACTTTCTTATACTTCGATCGCCGCCTCGACTGCCTTAGTCACCACTAATCCTGTCTGGGTAGCGCTGTTGTCGCGCTTCTGGTTCGGGGAAAAGCTCAGCAAAATGTCGATCGCTGGCATTACTATAGCCCTGACTGGGGGAATGGCGATCGCTCTCGGAAGTGCGGGCGCAGCCGATGCTGGCAGCAGCCAACTGCTGGGCGATTTCCTTGCTCTGGCTGGTTCCTGGGCTGTCAGCTTGTATTTGCTGCTGGGCCGGGAAGCTCAGCGGCGGGGATTGGGAATTGGTGGCTATATCGCGATCGCCTATACTGTTGCTGCGATCGTCCTGCTGCCTCTCCCCTTCGCCTTCGGCACTACTTATACCAATTACCCCCACATTGTATATTTTTATATTTTGCTAACGGCCGCTTTGCCTCAGTTAGTCGGCCACACCATTTTGAACTGGGCCGTAATGCAGATTTCCCCAACTCTGGTAACTCTTGCCATCTTGTTTGAACCGGTTGGGGCGAGTTGGTTGGGTTATTTGCTGTTTGGGGAAGTGCCCGCGCCGGCGGTACTCGCAGGTGCTGCGGTGCTGCTGTTCGGGGTAGCAACCGCTACCGTCGGAGCAAAAAAAATTACTGTCAACAGTTAAGAGTTAACTGTTTTCGACATTGCCACTACAGTTGCCGTGAGTCAGAATAAAACAGATGAGCGCTTAAAAACCCCAATAACTCATCAGTGAAATATCGATTCAAAACTATCAAATGTCTGAGTAATAACTAATAATACTCGGCTGTCTTTAGGAGAATAAAATTATGCTGCCAGAACAACTACAGCGGATCATCGGCTACTTTATCGAAGAAGCCACAGAACAGATCCAAGTTATCGAACAAGGCTTGCAAGATCTGCAAAACACCGTGCCAGCTCCCCAAAGAATACACCAGCTCATCCGAGCTTCGCACTCGATTAAAGGGGGAGCAGCTATGCTCGGATTTAGCAGCATTCAACGCATTGCTCATCGGTTGGAGGATTATTTAAAGCTGCTCAGAGAATGTCCGATCGCTATTGATAGCAGGCTACAATCCCTCTTAACCGAAGTTTTTGATATTTTAACAGCCCTCGTGTCCAAGGTTTCTAAGGGTTTTGGGCTCAACCACGAAGACGCAAGCCAAATGCTCTCCCTCGCTGAACCGGTTTTTGACGAACTCGACGCTTACCTGAGATTGCGAATTCCCACTCGCCTGACTGTGAGAGCTACTACGGACGAACATATTCACGTTTTCTCCGGTTACTGCACCTCCCTGAGCGAATTTTCCTCGGCTATTGCTTCGCGCGTCGGTTTGCTCGGAGGCACTATTACGCGCCACGATCAGGATAGCCAGGGCCTACGCCTTTGTATTGACATTTACCTGCCGCCTTACACCAGGATCGAAAACATCCGCCAAGCTGTCGAACTCTCCGGCGCTATTATTGGGAATGTGCAGACGCAGCGCGACTTTTCGCTGCTGGCGACTGCGGATTATCCGCTTTACCAAAGTGCGATCGAACCTCCCGCAATTTGCATCGGATGCCGCTACTATTACGGCAGAAGCGACGGCGGCTACCTGCTCAACTGCACGATCCATCCCCGCGGCCCGGAAGCAGAAGATTGTCGCGATCACGAACCGGAATAACCGCTGAGAACTCAGCCCTCGGAAGCACGATTTGCCACCCGAAAAACTCTTCTGAAACCAATATTTTCCCTAATTTTTTTCACATTACCCTCTGCCAAATTCTTTTTAAGTTCCTAGATAACTAGATCTTTCTCTCTTAGACAACTAAATCCTTCTTCCTTCTGAAACCTCCCCTAAGAACTGATACCGCAACTCGAATTAATTGCATCATGCTTGCAGGATGAGCGATCGCCCAGACATTGATTGTCAGACAAGTGATTGCCATAACTAGCAAGATGTATGTCGGAGGCATTACTACCCCGATCGCGAACCAGGTAAAAACGTGAAATATCATTGCTGTAGCCCAAAGGCTGGCGACAACCACAGACGCCCAAATTTGTATTCGAGGTCGGTTTAGTGCTGTCAAAATCACTGTCTGTAAAGTAGTCAGCAAGTTTGCCGGAACTAAAAAGGCACAGATAGGTATGCAGTAGGTATGAGAAAATTCAGTAATTGTATTGAAGTCGAGCATCAGTCTAATTGTCCGGCCTGTTGGGTATACTTAAAGAGCTTAGCGTGACTTGACTTTCAGATCTTGTCACCCTTACCTTAACTTAAGATTTCAGTAAGTAGGCCGCTCTGGAGACGCATTTCTCTCCCCCTGTTCCGGCAGGCAAAATTTTACCACAAATATTAAAGTTTTGGGGGAATTATTAAACACACTTGAAGAATGGCAACAATTGCTATGATAATTAATATCGGGAAGCGATAGTATAGAAGAGCCAAGTGGGTAAAATTTATAGAAGGCTGAGGCGGCTTGAACAGCAACACATAGGGTAGGCTGATTTTCGACTCAATCATTTTGATGCGCTGACTCTCGGATGATTGATTCTCAGTGTCCGTCTAGGAATCGAGCCGTTATGCGATCGAACAATATGAGATTATTATGGAAAAGCCAATTTGCTCTCAAATCTCAAATCATTAGAACCCTCTCGAAATTTTACAGCGGAAGACAAAGAAAATGGATCTACAAATCACAATCCCCGCCCTCGAAGAAGTTGACTTGACAAACTGCGACAGAGAACCGATTCACATATCGGGGCTCATTCAGCCACACGGAGTGCTACTTGTTGTACGAGAACCTGAACTAGAAATACTGCAAGTCAGCGAAAATACGCAAGATTTGTTAGGAGTAGAGCCGGAAAGTGCGATCGGTAGAAATTTGAGCTTATTCTTCAATCGAGTTCAACTAAAAAAACTCAAGCTTTGTTTGTGTAATGAAAACTTAAAAACCGTTAATCCCATTAAACTTTCTGTCACAAACAAAGGTAAATATTTAGAATTTGACTGCATCCTCCACCGAGTAGAAGAAGTATTGATGGTCGAGTTGGAATTAGCCACCAACCCAGAAAATCTTTCTGTTTTTAGCTTTTATCATTCAGTAAGAGCCACTATCAGCAAAATTCAAAGCGCCCAAAATCTCAAGGAATTATCTCAAATAACCGTAGAAGAAGTTAGAAAAATATCCGGTTTTGATAGAGTCATGGTCTATCAATTTGACCATGAAGGCAACGGCGCTGTAATCGCTGAAGACAAAGCAGAAATGCTGAGCCCTTTCTTAGGATTAAACTACCCAAGTTCAGATATTCCCAAACAAGCCCGACAACTGTATGCGTTAAATTGGCTGAGGTTAATTCCAGATATTAATTATCAACCAGTCCCCCTTGTTTCAGGAAATAATGCTGTCACGACCCAGCCCCTAAACCTCAGTTTCAGCGTATTGAGAAGCGTTTCTCCCATTCACATAGAATACCTGCAAAATATGGGCGTTGCAGCTTCGATGTCAATCTCATTAATCAAAGACAAAAAACTGTGGGGATTGATTGCTTGCCACAACTATACACCAAAACACCTCAACTATGAATTGCGCGCCGCCTGCGAATTTATCGGGCAAGTAATGTCCTTAGAACTGCAATCAAAAGAAGGAAACGAAGACTACGACTACAAACTACACTTAAAATCCATTCAAACCAAGATTTTTGAAGACATATCCACGTCCGAAAACCTGTCAGAAGTGTTAGTTAAATGTCAGCATAATTTGCTAGAAGCAGTCAACGCCCAGGGAGCCGCAATAGTATTTGGAGATAATTGCTATCAAGTAGGGCAAACACCTCAAGGAGAAGCGCTCAAATACTTAACTAATTGGGTGCAAGAGCATTTAAATAAAGAAATTTTTTATACAGACTCGCTCACCAAATGCTATCCAGAAGCTGAGGAATTTAAAGACACAGCCAGCGGGTGTTTGGCGATAGCAATATCGCCAACTCAGAAAATATACGTTTTGTGGTTTCGCCCGGAAGTAATTAAGACCGTAAATTGGGCGGGCAACCCCAACAAACCAGTTGAAACCGATGAAGATGGCAACCCTCGACTGTCTCCTCGGAAATCCTTCGAGCTGTGGAAAGAAAATGTGAGGTACAAATCGTTGCCTTGGAAACAATGCGAAATAGACGCTGCATTGGAACTGAAAAAAGCAATGATTAATATAGTGCTGTGTCAAGTCGATAAACTCGAAAAATTAAATACAGCACTAGAAGCATCAGTCGCCAGAGAACGGGAAAAAACTGCTAATTTAAAAACAGCGATGTCCGAGCTTAAGCGGGCGCAAACTCAATTGGTGCAAAGTGAAAGAATGTCAAGTTTGGGACAGTTGGTGGCGGCGGTAGCTTATGAAGTCACTAACCCGATTAACTTCATCTACGGCAATCTTAGCTATGCTAATGAATACAGTCAAAAAATGATCAATTTATTGCAGCTTTACGACCAGAACTATCCGTCGCCTTCGCCAGAAATTCAAGCACAAATAGAAGCAGTAGAATTAGAATTCATAGTTGAAGACTTACCGAAGTTGCTGGGTTCAATGAAAGTAGGAGCTAACCGCATCCGCGAGATAGTTCAGTCGCTGCGAAACTTCTCTAGAATTGACGAAGCAGAGATTAAACCCGTTGACATTCACGACGGATTGGACAGTGCTTTGTTGATATTGAGCAACCGACTCAAACCGAAGCCCGATCGCCCTGCAATTCATCTCATGAAAGAATATGGCTCTCTGCCTTTGGTTGAGTGTTATGCAGTTCAAATCAACCAAGTATTTATGAATGTACTGACAAATGCAATTGATGCTCTCGAAGATGCCTTTGTCAACAACAATTCATCGTCGCACTGGGGCGGCGAAGAACAGCCAGTTAAGTGCGGACAAATTCGGATTGTGACTGAATTTTGTCCGGGAGAAAAAGCCGTAGCAGTTCGGATCAAGGACAACGGTTGGGGCATGGAAGAAAAAGTACGCCAGAAAATTTTTGAGCCTTTTTTTACCACCAAACAGGTAGGCAAAGGTGCGGGGATAGGTTTGGCGATTAGCCACGAAATTGCGGTAGAACAACACGGTGGCAAATTGACTTGCTTTTCAGCCCCCGGAGAGGGAACCGAGTTGATTATTGAGATTCCCTTGAGCCAAACTCATCCGACACCCATTGTCAAGTGAAAAAAAGTCCGCGCTAGCGAAGCTATCCCCAAGGCTAGGAAATCGCCCCAATTCAAAAATCGAAAATTCGATTAAAATACAAAAGCAGCTAAGTAGATTTGAGCCAATTCAGAGGAAGCTAGTGTAAGCAACCCCGGTCTAAAGACACGGGGTTTCAGCAAACAAACTGAAGCCGTGCTTACCAGCCTAAGTTTTAACTAACTCCGTTTCGGGGGTTACGACACCAGCGGATGCGTAGCTAGTCTCCTGCTCTGTCGTTTGCAGTTAAACAGTTTTAAGGTAACAGAAACAGTGCTGCAAACCTAACAAGCCCTCAAAACTTTGGCGAAGCTAACATTACGAGAAATCGAAGAGACACAACAATGTCTATCCTAAAACCCAACTACGTCTTTGTTCTAGATACTAAATACAAGCCATTAACACCATGCAAACCATCATTAGCACGTAAACTGCTAAAGATTGGTAAAGCTAAAGTTTTCAGGCTGTACCCTTTCACAATAATTTTGAGGAAGAAGGTAACTGAAGACCCGCGACCCATGATTTTAAAAATTGACCCCGGTTCAAAAGTTACTGGATTAGCTATAATTTTAGGTTCTGAGCTAATGTGGGTAGCCCAATTAACTCATCGCGGTCAAGCAATTAAGGCATCGCTAGATTCGCGTCGTTATTTACGGCGCGGTCGCAGAAGCAGGCACACAAGGTATCGTCAAGCGAGATTTCTAAACCGGACACGTCCCAAAGGTTGGTTAGCTCCTAGCCTTCGACACCGTGTAGAAACAACTTTAACTTGGGTCAAAAGATTATCAAGACTTGCACCAGTCAGAACAATCTTTCAAGAGTTAGTCAGATTCGATCTACAGCAGATAGAAAATCCAGAGATTTCAGGTGTCGAGTACCAGCAGGGTGTGTTAGCTGGTTACGAAGTCCGTGAATATCTTCTTAATAAATGGGACAGACGATGCGCTTATTGTAGTGCAGAAAACGTACCGCTACAGGTTGAGCATATTCAGCCTAGAGCATCGGGGGGAACTAACAGGGTATCTAATTTGTGTTTAGCTTGTGAGCCTTGCAATACCAAGAAAAACACTCAGGATATCAAGATATTCCTAGGAAAAAAACCCGATATTTTGAAGAAAATCTTGGCACAGGCTAAGTACCCATTAAAAGATGCCTCTGCTGTGAATTCAACCCGATGGGCTTTGTTTAATCGGCTAAAAGAGACAGGGAAAGTGATTGCCACGGGTTCTGGCGGGTTAACCAAATTCAACCGAATACGGTTGGAATTACCAAAAACCCACTTCTTTGATGCTGCTTGCGTTGGTGATACGCCCAATATTTCCGTACTAGCGGATCAGCCCCTAAACATCAAAGCGACGGGGCATGGTACAAGGCAGATGTGTCGCACAGATAAGTTGGGATTTCCTTCTCGGTATGTTCCTAGATTCAAGTTCGTCAAGGGTTTACAGACGGGCGACATTGTAAAAGCCGTTGTTACTTTGGGCAAGAAGATTGGGACTTATAGAGGTAGGGTTGCTGTTCGTTCATCTGGTAGTTTTAATGTGTCATCAGCCCAGGGCTTAATTCAAGGTATCAATCACAAATATTGTTTTTCTATTCATCAAAAGGATGGGTACAACTATGGATTTTAAGAGTATTGACGGGACACTAAAGTATCCCGTGTCGCTTTTCCTCCCAGGGCTAAAGCCACTGGGTTTCCAATCTCCCGTGAGGTTTTTATGACTGAAGAAAAAACCGCCCAATGGGATGCCGGCCGGTTTCTCAAAACCTTGGCTTATTTCGGCGTCATTCCCTTCATTGGCAGCATTAGCTGGCTGCAACAACTTTTTGGAAGCAGCAGCAAAACTAAAAAAGACCAACCCAAATTGATACTGGTAGCTGGTGCTACCGGCGGCGTCGGGAAGCGAGTTGTCAAGAGGCTGCAACAGCGGGGATATAGAGTACGCTGCCTCGTCAGAGATACCAAAAGAGCAACAGAAATTCTCGGCAAAAATGTCGAGTTAGTCGAAGGAGATATCACTCTGCCAGAAACCCTAACACCGCTAGTAACCGAGGGTATAGAAGCAGTTATCTGCTGCACCGGCACTAAAGTTCAACCGGTAGAAGGAGACACCCCAACGCGGGAAAAATACTATCAAGGCATCAAATTTTATATGCCGGAAGTTGTGGATGTTCCCGAAATAGTCGAATACAAAGGCCTGAATAATTTAGTGCAAGCTGTTCGCCGCCAGCTAATTAAAGCAAGCGAAAAAACAATTTTCGACTTCACAAAACCCAGCCAAGATTTAAAAGAAACTTGGGGTGCCCTCGACGACATCGTGATGGGTGGCACCAGCGAAAGTTCGATCGTACTTACAGACAATACAGCTATATTCACAGGCAATGTTTCTACCGCCAACTCGGGTGGCTTTGCTTCGGTGCGTACCCGCAACTTTGATCCTCCGCTTAATCTCACAGGATTTAGCGGGCTCCAACTACGTGTCAAAGGGGACGGCAAGCGCTACAAATTGATTGTTCGCAGCGAAGCTAAATGGGATGGAATTGGCTATTGCTATTCGTTTGATACTGTTTACAATATCTGGATTACTGTCACCGTTCCTTTTGATCAGTTAATTCCAGTATTCCGCGCCAAAACTGTCAAAGATGGCTCTAAATTTGATGCCAGCACTATTTTTTCTTTTCAGCTAATGTTGAGCAAGTTTGAATATGATGGCGCGCTTAACCCGAAATTTACACCGGGTATTTTTCAACTGGAGTTAGAATCTATTAAAGCTGATGGGGGACAGACTTTGCCGCGATTTGTGATGGTGAGTTCGGCAGGAGTTACCCGCCCTGGCAGACCGGGAATTAACTTGGAAGAAGAACCGCCTGCTGTCAGAATGAATGATATGTTGGGGGGGATTTTGACTTGGAAGTTGAAAGGGGAAGATTGTGTGCGATCGAGCGGCATACCTTATACTGTTGTCAGACCTTGCGCTTTGACTGAAGAACCGGGAGGCAAAGCTTTAATATTTGAGCAAGGAGACAATATTAGGGGCAAAGTCAGTCGGGAAGATATTGCAGAATTGTGTGTGGAGGCCTTGGAACAACCGCAAGCTTGCAATGTTACTTTTGAGGTGAAAGAGGGGGAAAATGCCACTTCTGCCGGAGACTGGCAAGCTTTGTTTTCGGGAGTTAAATAACATATAGCACTTCTTAGTAAAATGAGCTAGGCTTGGTGATTTATAACTGGTTCCCAGGCATAGCCTGGGAATCAATGTCCAGAAGCTCTGCCTCGCTTGTTAGTAGGAAAATTGGAGGCAGAGCCTCCGGATATGCGTTACCAGGCATAGCCTGTTAACGAGTAAAATTACCAATTATCAATTACTATGTCTGTGACTTTTTCCCGACGCTATTTGACGCCTTATTTGTTTTTGCTACCTGCTTTATTTATTTTGAGTTTGACTGTTTTGTGGCCTGCTGTGCAAGCTTTTTATTTGAGTTTTACTAATTACGAATATGATTTAACTCAAATGCCGCAGTGGGTGGGTTTAAAGAATTTTGAGAGGTTGTGGGGCGATCGCACATTCTGGCAAACTTTGACGAATACGCTGCTGTATCTCACCTGCGTTGTGCCTGTATTGGTTGTTCTACCGTTGGGAATGGCGATTTTGTGCAACCAAAAACTTAAGGGGATGAACTGGTTCCGAGCAGCATACTACACGCCGGCGGTGATTTCAATGGTTGTCGCCGGGATTGCTTGGAAGTGGCTGTTTGCTGAGACTGGACTGCTGAATCAGTTGGGGGAATTGTTGGGTTTACCTCCTGTTTCTTGGCTGGCTAATCCGAAGTTAGCAATCTTTAGCGTCATGGCGGTTACTATCTGGAAAGGATTGGGCTATTACATGGTGATTTATTTGGCAGGGCTGCAAGCTATTCCGGCAGAACTTTATGAGGCGGCTGCTATTGATGGTTCTGATGGTTTGGGAAAGCACTGGGATATTACTGTACCGCTGATGAAGCCGTATCTAGTTTTGGTAGCGGTAATTTCGGCGATTTCTGCTACTAAGGTTTTTGAAGAAGTTTATATTATGACTCAGGGCGGGCCTCGCAATAGTTCTAAGACTGTTGTTTATTATCTTTACGAACGGGCTTTTAAGGATTTGGAAATTGGCTATGCTTGTACGATCGGGCTGGTTTTGTTTTTGCTAATTTTGGGTTTGTCGATTTTGCAAGTTAGCCTTCAGGGTTTGACTCGCAATGATTAAGATTTATGACTGATTAGGACTGAGCGAAAGCATCCAGGATACAAGCCCCCGGATTCATTCCTTCGCAGACTCAGGACCCAGAAATAAAAAACCTGGATCGGATAAAAATTGCCCCCCGAATTTATCCGTGGGGTCAATGCTTCAAATATAAAATCTAAAATCTAAAATCTAAAATCGATTGACGCACTCCGGGCATCATAAACTCGGTTTCTCGTTCTCATTCCTGTGATTACCAGGACTTTGTTACATTCAGAAGCCGGGTTTATCGATCTAATTTCTACTAATTTTAGACTCGAATCTCGAAGTAATGCGATCGCTCACGGCTTTGGGCAGGTCTTATTGGTGAAATCACAGGTATAAATATAGGGTTTCTGCCAGTTCAGAGGAATTTCTAATAAATCCCTGGTTCCGGTCATTCCCTGTCCCAGAAAGAGCAGCACAGCGATCGAGTTCAAGATCACATGGATAGTGCGCCAGCGATTTGAGCGGTCTTTGTAAATATCTTGAATGATGGCAAGGGAGAAAACCATAATTAGCGCCGCAGTGATGCCAATGTAGTAGTGAGACCAATACCATTCATTGGTTCGCCGATAAACGCCATCTTGAGTGCCAAGAATCACCAAACCAGTACCTGTTAGGGTCGCAAATATGCCACGCCATAAAGCGGGTGACGCTCGATATAGCATGACCAAAGAGGCGACAGTTGCAACAAACATCAGCACAATGAAAATGACCTGAAAGGAGTTTTTGCTCCAAACATCCTTGCTCAAAATATGCTCAAAAATCGGGTAGGCTAAACCCAACAAAGTCACTCCTACCACAGAACCTGACAGAATTCGACCTGCTTTGACGTGTTCTGAACCGACTACAGGTGGAATTTTGCTCTTGGTGTCGATCGCAATTTGCTTGCGACGCTGCATAGTTTGCCACGCCATATTGAGAACAACACCAAGCATAGGAAAAACAATCGCTACAGCTAAAATAGGATGCAGCAAAGCCAGAAAATCTTTAAATTCCATAGATCACCTTTTTGTTGAAAAGGGTTGGCTTCATCAACCCGGTTTTTGCCATACATAATATCATAACTGGTGATCTAACCACCGTAACTTTGTAGTCAGGACTAATAGTAATTGTTCATCGGCATAGACACAACTGAAGTCCTGACTACAAACACGCTTTATGAAGGGTAACTCATCGAATATGTTGATAAGAAGATATAGCAGTTGTCAATTGGGTGAGGGACAGCTTGTTAAATTACGCAATTACGCAATTACAATTACCTTGTTCTCAGGGAAATGAAAACTGCTGGCGGTAATGTCACTGGCGGTTAGCGACTAATTGCCTGCATCACTTTGAGCTTAGCGCAACAGTTCTTTGTTATTCAGAATAGCAGGCCAATTTTTGTTTGCTAAAGCAATGTGACCAGGGATATCTCCCATCCACTGTCCTTGTACTGTTTTATCGTAGTTGAGATAAAGCTTCCCATTAACGATTTTCCAGGCGTCAGGCTGGGTGACAACAAGATTTCCTTCACTGGTAGCCTGGGCGCAATATCCACCGTATTGAGGAGCATACTTTTCAGGATTTTGAGCAAACATATCACGGTTTGCTGCACTAGCAAACATCCAAGTTGTTCCACCCCAATTATGTTTAAATTGGCTAACTCCCATAACTAACTTGCTTTGGGTAAAATACGCTACGACATCCTGACCATCAAGAGCCATACCTTTTTCGGTGTAGAACTGAGGATGAAGGGTTGTTGTGCTGCTTTTACCAGCACAAGGATTGGCTTTACCCGCACAAGGATTGGCTTTACCCGCACAAGGATTGGCTTTACCCGCACAAGGATTGGCTTTACCGGCGCAAGGATTGGCTTTACCCGCACAAGGATTGGCTTTACCAGCGCAAGGATTGGCTTTACCCGCACAAGGATTGGATTGTGCAACCTTGGATGAAACGTTTGTAGAGTTTGAGTTTGTTGAAGCCTTGAAGTTGGCGTAGCTAACATTAGTTGTTCCCAAGCCTAGAATGATGGCAATGGCGATCGTGGTAATGTATTTTACTTTCATGTGTCTAATTTCCAGATAAATTGTTAGTAATTCCACGCCAGATGTTTGCTTGAGAGTTCTTGATCTCTGGTAATTATGCTGGCTTTTTGTTGTCCTCAAGATTTGAGGTTGTTTGCATTAACGCTCAAGAAAATGAGTGCTAGATGAGGAAGAGATGGATGGGAGATAAAACTCTGAATACTTTATACGCCACTTTCTTCAGCAAAAATTCATCTGGAAATTAGGAACGCATCATCTAGTTACCCCGAATGTCTTATAGAGTGGAGATTAATCCTGACTATCCTTTACAGGACTTATACACTCTTGGCTTAGAAAGCGGGTTTCTTCGTAGAGCCCTCGTTGCTGAACCAAAGATTGCTGATGAGAAACTTAGTAGTGCAGTAATTTAACCGCGAGTTGAGAAATTATGACAGGAAAAGACTGGTTAGTGACTGATGATGGACAGTCTAATATTTTTGAGGCTACAAGTCAAATTGAAGATTTCACCCATCCCTACCGACTTTACCGCTTTTTAACTGACTTGGAAGATGTATTAGACCAAATTAGTGATGATTATTTACGACTCCAGGCAATTTGTCCCCTTGTCCGCAGGTTGTTAGATAGTTCCTCCTGGTTTCAAATTGCTCTCCTTGAGCCTGACTCTGAGACAGGCTGGGCAGTACAAACACTTTATGATGAACCATTTTTTCCTCTGACGGTGCAGTTGGTGGCTTGGGCTCCTGGTGCAGTTTCTCCGATTCACAATCATGCCAGTTGGGGATTGGTGGCGCTACTTGATGGACAGGAGAAAAATACTTTTTGGCAGCGATCGCCAACTCGCAAGTTTCCCGATAAAATTACAACAGTGGGAGATATTTTGCTTGCTCCTGGTGACGTTTTGTGCTTAATGCCAGATGCGATTCATCATGTGGAAGCACTCGGAGATAAACCAACCATTAGTTTTAATCTTTATGGTGTAACAGATTACGATAGACGATTTGAATTTAACCAGATTAAAGGCACTGCGGAAAACTTTTAAGATACCAGTCCGATCGAAGCAAATATCAACAAATTTAAAATATAACGGGCGATGATCGAGGCTGCACCAACTTTCGTCGGTTCTACGCGATACTAATTTTATCTAGTTGAATTTGACTCATTTTAATGCTTAATTCTCCTCACTACCTGACCATAAAATGAAGCTAATTCGCCAAGTCATAGCTGCTATAAACCCTGTCACGGGCAAGCGAATTTCCACCTCTTCGCTTCAGTTTCGCCTGACGCTGGAATTGCTGGTACTATCGATTTTAGGACTCAGCAGTGTGGCATTTTGGGCCGGCTGGCAAAGGTCGCAAAATCTAGTCGGTGCCCATAAACAAACCCTGGAATACATTGGAATACGCTTTCCCGAACAGGTTGAACTTTATAGTGAAATGGGTTCACTAGAAATTGGCTTAACTCGAAGCGTCCATAAAGCTTCCACAGGAGGAATCATGGTGTGGGTGAAGCGAAATGATGGGATGCTTTTGGTGAATTCACCTGATATGGATCTGCAATCTTCTAAGATTACGAAGATGATCTCGTTGACGGAAGTACCTGCACAGCCGACTTTTGTTCAGATGGGCGATCGCTATTTGGTGATCTGTAGCAGAACTCTGAGGATTAAAAATCAGTTACTGGGTACGGTATATTTCTCTCAAGATATCACTGATGAGCAACGTCAGTTAAATGATGGGATTCGGAGTCTAATTGTTGTCAGTATTGTGGTAATCTTAGTGTTAATGTTGGCGATCGCCAGTCGCATTCGTCATGCTCTCCATCCTTTGGAACATATGAGTGAGGTAGCTAGCACTTTGTCTGCTGATAATTTGCAGGCAGCAAAACTCCAACTCCATCAGGCTCCTGATGAGATTTTAGGACTAGCGCAAACGTTTAATGAGATGTTGTTTCGCTTATCGGGTTCCTGGGAGCAACAACGCCAATTTGTCGGTAATGTTTCCCACGAATTACGCACTCCTCTGACGGTTGTAGTTGGTTATTTACAAAGTTTGCTGCGACGCAGCACTAACTTAAGTGACTATCAGCAACAAGCACTGGAAACAGCGGTTGGGGAAACTGAACGCACGATTCGGATGTTAGAAGATTTGCTCGATTTGGCACGGGCTGATAGTGGCAACTTGCACTTTCGTTTGAATCCGGTGATACTGAATACTCTGGTGGCTGAGGTGGCCGAGATGAGTCAAAAAGTTAGCAATCGGAAAATTATTTTGGTGTCAAATGATGAGGATGTTGTAGCCTGTGCGGATCAGGATCGTTTACAACAAGTGTTAATTAACTTAGTGGATAATGCAATCAAGTATTCTGCTCCCGAACAACCAGTTGAGTTAGTCTTAGAAAAGAGGGAACAGCAGGTGATGATTCATGTGGGCGATCGCGGAATTGGTATTTCTCTCCCCCATCAAAACCGGATTTTTGAGCGATTTTACCGAGTGGATGAGTCAATGACGCGCTCTAGAGACGGTACGGGGTTGGGATTGGCGATCGCCAAAAGCCTCATCGAAGGCATGGAAGGACGTATTACGCTCCGATCTAAACCGGGAGAAGGTAGTATTTTTACTATCACCTTACCTGTCTGGAATCCGCAGCTATGAGCGATCGCATTCTCCTTGTTGAAGATGACCCTAAACTGGCAAAGTTCATCGAATCTGAACTTAGTCTTGAAGGATATCACGTCACTATCGCCCCCAATGGATTGGATGGATTAATGATGGCTCGTGATGCTCAACCGGATTTATTAATTTTAGATTGGATGCTTCCCGGCATCTCTGGATTAGACATCTGTTTAAGGTTGCGATCGACTGGTATTCAAGTACCAATAATTATGTTGACAGCAAAAGATGAAGTACCCGATCGCGTGACTGGATTAAATGCTGGAGCCGATGATTATGTTACTAAGCCTTTCAGTATGGAAGAACTCCTCGCGAGAGTCAAAGCCCGTCTGCGCCGAACTCAAGCAAATGACCCGGATAGCTTGCAATTTGAAGACCTAATATTGAATGGTTTAACTCGTGAAGTTTATCGAGGCAATCAACTAATTGAACTCACTGCCAAAGAGTTTGATTTGTTAGAATTTATGCTGCAAAATTCCCGTCAAGTGATTACCCGCGACAGAATTTTAGAAAAAGTCTGGGGTTATGATTTTATGGGCGAGTCAAACATTATTGAAGTGTATATTCGTGCGTTACGGATCAAGTTAGAAGCAAGTAACTCAAAACGGCTGCTGCATACTGTCCGGGGAGTTGGATATGTGTTGCGAGAGCAAAAGTGAGCAGGGGCGGGTTTACAAATACTTGGGATATGAAGTATGGATACTGGTGAACCCGCTCCTATTATACTACCTATTTTTTTGTACCAAATAGACCTAGAAATCCGGTCGTTCCTGATAATCTTCCGCAGAACTCGGGTCTAATTCCCACCGACTTTCATCTCGATGTTCAAGCATATCTGTTGTGTGCAAAATAGCCCCATCTGGCAATTCTATGCCCGCAGCGGCTCCGAGTTCGTCAACAATATCGAGGTCGGGAGTAGGCGCAGTTCCGCCCACCGATTGCTCGCCAGTGGCACTTTCTTGTTCCGCAGCAGGATCGCCATCCTCGCCACCGATTTGGGAACTGGCGAAAGAGTATTCCGAACTGCTGTCTTGCAGGGTTGTTATGTCGTCTTCGCTCAATCCTGGTTGAGCGATAACGCCGGTACCGTAAGATTCGGTAATTTCTTGAGGCAAATCGCCCAAATTATCGCGTTCTGTTGTTGTTTTTGCGGTGCTTTTCTTTTGCTTTGCCACGATACTTGCTCCTGTTTGTTTTGGAACTCAATTAAATTAAAAATGTCCAAATTTGGCTTTAACTGAATTGTTTTTAGTGATTGCCGATGGCTATAATTAAGTAATATTGTAATTACTATTTAATCTTTTAGCTTCTATCCCAGGAAATATATTGATTCGGCTCAGCTATTTCATAGGGAATACAAAAAGCGATCGCCAGTTGGAAAAGGCCGATCGCTTTTTAATTGGGAGGCTAATTCTATTCGGGAAAATCAGGAATTACCCATTTGGGGGGTTCCATCCGTTTCCTTCTCACGGCTTCCTCTGCTATTTCTAGCATTTTATCCAGAGAAGTATTTTCAATAAAGTTTGACGTTGCTTCTGCGTATTCCCGCTTCGGGCACTTGTCGCCCAGAACGCAGCCATTGACGCAAGCTACAGCACAATCGACAGTGTTCTCCACCATAACTTTTTTCCTTTCACGGTTCCAACAACTAATAGGCAGGTACTCTGGGTGAATTTGTCAAGAGACTGCTCTATATCTTTATTTTACTTCACAAATTGTCATCAAAGGTCGATCGCCAGGGCAAAACTGTTATAAAATCAAAGCAACCTACCTAATCTGCCGATCGTGAGTAATTTTCTGCAGCGCTTAAAACTTTTACCTTGGCGAGAAATGCTGCAAATTTCCGCCCTCGTCAACTGCATCGTGGTTGGATTGGAGTTATTTTTAGTGTGGGGCTTGATTCAGTCGGAAGTATTCCGGAAAATCTTTACGCTTCTTGGGGGGCCCTCGCTGGGGATATTGATACCTTTCGCTATCGCAGTGGGAATTGGGGCTTTAGCGGTTTACTTTTTAGAGTATTGGCATCAGCAATTTTTGCTGAACCGAGTTAGTTTGTGGGTTTTAATTTTGTGCCTACTCCTGGGTTTGCTGTTAAAGTCACTCCTTCCCTTACGTTTTTTTTTAATAAGTTTATCGGAAACTGCACTAATCGGAGTTACGGTGGGAGTTTTTTGGAAAGGCCGGCCTTATTGGCGATAGTTGTTAGTCATTAGTCCTTAGTCCTTAGTCATCAGTCATTAGGTTGCACCTTACCGCTATGAGTAGCGTGCTAGCATTCCTAGATGCAGAGCCTCATTATTTAGGGTGATGATAGTTGCACCTTACCGCTAACTATTAACTAATGACTAATGACTAATGACTAAAAATTATGGCAGCCAAAAATCTGGAATGAAGGTTTTAGTCAAACTGCGAGTAAACTGATTAATCTTTCTCCCGATTTGAATGTGCGGTTCGTCAGCTTCCACGGGAATAATTGCCGCTTTGTTCCCAAGTCCGAAACGCGAAATTACCAAATTAGCCGCCTCCAAACCAGTAACATAAGCCTTTTCCTGCGACCAAGAACCGTGACGGGTTACAACCCAATCGCCGCTCATGAATACATTATCATAACTTGTTACTGCAGGCAACAAATACTGATAGCTGCCAGGGGCAAAATGCGTCACAGCCCGCGACAGCCGAATCGCGCTGCTGTCAATTACTTTTGCCTCCCGAAAAGCGGGGATGCAAGTGGCTAAATCTCGCTGAACTAAGGAAACTATTTCCTCATCTTTTAGGGGAATTAATTGATTGGCGTGATAAAAGTCAGCTTCGACAACTGTTCCCGGTTCGGCTCGAAATTCGTCGTGCAAAGCATTCAAATCAAAAAAGGTCCAACCCGTAGTTGAACTAAATCCAAAACAAGCATTAGAAGGCAGCGGAATGTCAATTTTTCGGTCAAACCACAGGCGAACAGCTAACACGTCCACTGCACCCAAATTCATCGCATCCCGAAACTCTTGGCGGCTTTGCAAAGCTGGGCTGCTGCTGATAATTTTTTGCATTCCCGTGACGCCAACTGCAAAAATAACTGCATCTGCCTCGAAGGTTTGTTCGCCGCAAACAACGCCTGTGGCTCGGTTGTTACTGTCAACTATTAAATCAGTAACTCGCTGCTTTGTCAATACTTTTGCACCGAGTTTGTCCAGGCGTTCGACCCAGGGACGAAAGATTTTTTCTCCCACAGTTCCGCGACACCAAACTACATCAAAATCCGGTTGGTGTGCTAATATGAAATAATAAAGCATTCCCAAAGCTGCGGCGGCAGAACATTGTTCTCCTGGTGCAAATAAACCTACTAATAACATTGGTTCAAAAGCATCGCGGTACAGTCTTGCAGAGACGCCAAACTGTTTGAATAGTTCGCGGGCTGTGACGCGATCGTACCTGCGCCAAGCTTCGTCGGAATTGTCGAAATCTAGGACAGCGTAGAGTAAGGGCAAGGCTGAAAGCCGATCGACTAATGGCAGCCTTTTAAATCTAGTGTAAAGAAAGGTTCCTAACGGTGTAGGAAGGCGCGGTTCGTCCTGAAAAATCGGCGATTCTACTTCCAATCCGGCCGGTGAATACTGACAAGAACGAGTCCAAGGTGTGAAGGGATCGAGACCTAATTCCTTGACTAAGGAAAAGATGTTTTTGTAGGGATACCAGAAGCCATGAATGCCTGCTTCTACGGAACGCCCGCCGGCGGTTTTCCACCCCGCAACTAAGCCACCCGGATAAGGGCCTGCTTCTAGCAGGGTGACATCATAGCCTTGCTGCGCTAGGTGATAGGTAGCGCCTAAACCTGCCCATCCTGCACCGACGACGACTATTTTTGGGGTTGACGATTCTGCTGACATTGCGTACCTCTGGATAATTTATTAATGATGACATAATTCATAAAATCCGGATTTGATATAAAATGTGTTGAATTAGGTGCTAAATTTCCCTTGAGTAAATAATGAGTGTCAAAAACCGCCAGCAGACTAACCTGTTGCTGCTCTTATTTCCCGCTACCGCATGGCTGATGGTTTTCTTCATTTTGCCAGTGATAATTGTACTTTTGTACAGTTTCTTAGAACGCGGTACTTACGGCGGTGTTACTTGGATATTTACTCTCAGCAACTACCAGCGTTTGTTCAGTGGACTTTTCTTAGGAGTAATTGGGCGATCGCTCGGGCTGGCTTTTCTGACAACGGCCGCTTGCTTATTAGTTGGCTATCCCCTAGCATTCTTCATCGCCACCCGTTCTCCCCGCTGGCGAAATGCTTTGCTTTTGCTAGTAATTATTCCATTTTGGACTAATTTTTTAGTGAGAACCTACGCCTGGATCATACTCCTGCGTAGCGAAGGAGTAGTTAACACAGCCCTGCAAAGCCTGCAAATTATTAGCGAACCGTTAAACTTGCTTTTTACGCCTTTCGCTGTGGCGATCGGTCTTATTTACGGCTATTTACCTTTCATGGTTCTGCCTTTATATTCTAGCATAGAACGCTTCAACTTTTCATTGGTAGAAGCCGCTCACGATTTAGGGGCAAATGATATTCGCACTTTCTGGCGTGTATTTTTACCATTAACAACTCGCGGTATTGTGGCAGGCTCGATTTTAGTTTTTGTTCCCGCTGTCGGCGCTTTCATAACACCGGATATATTGGGTGGTTCTAAAACAGTTATGGTGGGAAATTTGATTCAAAATCAGTTTATGAAAGCCCGCGATTGGCCTTTTGGTTCGGCACTTTCTATGCTGTTGACGGTAATCATATTGATTCCTGTGTTAATTTACTTCCGCGTGTCTGACGAAAATCAATAAGGTAAGGTATACACAAATCGTTGCACCCTGCCTTTAGGTTAAAAGGCGCTAATGACTAATGACTAATGACTAATGACTAATGACTAATGACTAATGACTAATGACTAATGACTAATGACTAATG
>NZ_JAUBRA010000068.1:0-37882 GCF_036701555.1 Microcoleus sp. Pol10D4 | reverse complement strand
GGCTCAGATTCATTGATATTTTCCTCGCTTTTTTTTACTATAGCATTTTCTGTACTCTTTGAGCGGGAAAGGAGTAAGGAGTTTGATGATGTACCAAAAATGTATACAATTCCCCAATCCGACTGGGTTAAATATTTAGAAGGCATAAATTTTAGGCTACAAAATGAACGAGGAGATGAAATATCTTTAGTAAGATTTGTAGGTGCTGCTGGAACTGCTAAAATTACGGCTACAATTGCTGCTAAAGCAGGTAGTAAAACTGTAGCTGCTCTTTCTGCGAAACTCGGAAGTATGATTGAACCTACCCTTGCCATAGGTTTAATCGCTTGGGATTATTGGGATTATACTCAAGGAGTTAAAGAAGACAAGCCCCGTTTGCGTGAAGATTTAGTCAACTCTTTACATGACATCAAAAAATCTATTTTAAGCGAGCCAGAACATAGTGTAATGTGGGTTGTCAATGAATTAGAGGAAAAAATTAAAAACAATGTTTTGCAGGCGAAGTTTCCGGCTTAAAAGTTTAGAAGTGATATGCTTTCTATATAGATAGAACTTTTACGCTGCGTCAGGGAAAATAAATCTCCTATTGGAGAATAGGACTTGCCCTGACGCACTGTTATCTCCATATTTAACTAGCGAGGCCCAGCTTCAATAGCAGAATTAGCTATTTGAAGCGTTTCCTCTCGCCCATTCTTCATCGTTACTCGATACAAAACGCCTTGATACTGCCATTCAACTAAGGCCGTGCAGTAAGCACAGCAGCCATTAGAAAAAACTCCTTGTGTTCTGCCGGCTAATTTAATGGTTTTGAATTCACTCCTAAATCCTCTAGGCGGTGCTTGGGCTGCTTCTCCACCTCTTTCTGCTGAGATACTCCCGATATAGCAAGGCGTACTGCTGCAATTAGGTATGTGGCCCATTTCAACACTATAGCCATTTGTTTCTACTCGGTTTTTCAAGTAAATTTTTTCTGAGAATAAAAGCTGACTGGGGAGGAAAATTGGTACTCTCGTCTTACCTTCAATCTGCCATACAATTTCACGAACTGGAAAAGAAATACTCGATCGAGAATTACCACCTTCAGAATTAGCAGACTGAGGGCGAAACCCTTGCACAAAATTCGTCCACCGCTAAATTTTATTACCAGTAATATCTAAAATTGGAATAGAACGAGTCCTGGATATTGGTCGCCCAGCCTCCCCCTGAGAATATTCGATCGCACTACGCTCTGGTTTCCCTCAACCATAAGTATCAGCAATATCGCTAGCAAACTGACAGTTGATTCTGAATTGCCCATATCAATTTTACCATTTCCGGCGCGGTAATACCAAGTTCTACCGCCAGGGTTGGGTATCTCCTGAGAGTCCGAATATGTCACCTCAAACATCTTGGCGATATGCACGTCATAGAGGCGCAACTGACCTCCATAAGCAAATTTTGTCGTATTGGTTTCTGACACCGTAAGGGTATAATTTCCTCCGCTCAAGTTCAAGATATTTTCAAGGGAAATACTCAAAACTTGTCAAAAGTCGGCGGCCCGGCGGGCCCGATTAAAGTAATTAACAGACCGGCAGTTAGCGGCACTCACCAAATGTTTAAAGAACAAGTGCTCGGAGGTGGCGAGTTTGGCACGACGAAAAATATTACCACGCTCGATCGAGATGCGACAACTCCTCTGCTGCAAGCTTTAGGCAACAACGGCATTGGCTATGCGACTTTCGCTCAAGTAGTCAATCAGAGAACGGTGCGCGTTGTTCCAGTCAACGGTGCAACGACGGATGCGGGTAACTATCCTTACCAGCGGCAGTTGTACTACGCCTACAAAAATCCTCCTAGCCAAGCAGTTAAGGATTTCTTGGGCTACGCGACTTCTTCGGAAGGACAAAAAGCCATGCTGGCCGGAAATTGAGCCTTTGCAAACATCGGACATTCAGTGAAATAGTCCACCAGACTGAAGTCTGGCGCTACACAAGCTTGCGTCCGCGCTGGCGGACTTCTTCTTTAACCCACGTAGGTCGGTTTTGTTTGTGTAGGCGCGGTTTCCAGCCGCAGGCAACCCTACAAACATCAAAATACTATTCCTTTGTCATTGCTGAACTGATAGGCTAATATTCGATGTAATTTAAAATTTAAGGTTTTTCTGTGAGCAAAAGTCGCGAACCCGTCGAAAGTTTACTTCTCTACTATTTATTCAAATGGTCAATTGTCAGCCCGATGCTGCACCTGTACTTTCGGGGCCGCATCTATGGTGCAGAAAATGTTCCAGCAGAAGGGCCTGTGGTAGTAGTCAGCAATCACGCCAGCGATTTTGACCCGCCGATTTTGTCGAATTGCATGAGGCGACCCGTCGCATTTATGGCAAAGGAAGAGTTATTTAAAGTTCCTATTTTGAAACAGGCAATTACGCTTTACGGTGCTTATCCAGTGAAGCGGGAAAGTGCCGATCGCAGTGCAATTCGATCAGCTATCAATTCTTTGGAAAATGGCTGGGCGACGGGTGTATTTTTGCAGGGAACTCGCACCCCAGACGGCAGAATTACTGAACCGAAATTAGGGGCGGCGCTGATAGCTGCTAAGGCAAAAGCGCCACTGTTACCTGTTAGTTTGTGGGGAACTCACGCGATTTCCTCGAAAGGTTCGGGAATGCCGCGTCCGGTGCCGCTGACGGTGCGAATTGGCAAGCTAATTGAAGCGCCCGGTTCGTCGGATCGCGAGGAGTTGCAAGCCTTGACTCAAAGATGTGCGATCGAGATTAATGCCATGCACGATTTGGGTCGCTGATTTTATAACTTTTGTTGCTGTTTTTCAGATTATATCTACAGATAGATGAATGCTGAAGATAAACATCGAAAAATATCAATATAAGTGATTGAAAACAAGCACAATAATTAGGCTTGAATTTGAGTTTAATGGGACAGGAGATAAGAAGAAAGATATGGTAACAAGCAATCAAACCCGCGCGTTGGGATTGTTTTCTAACCGCGAAGATGCCGAGCAAGCTCTGGCAGAATTGAAATCTTCCGGGTTTCCAATGGATAAAGTTTCGGTTGTTGCTAGGGATGCAGGTGAGTCTGTAGGCGATACTCAAACGATCGCTCAGGTGGGCGATAAAAATCTAGACACAGGAGCAGGAGTGGTAGCAGACACTCTGACAAATAGTGCTTTAGCCACCGTGCTAGTGGGTCTCGGAAGTTTAGCTATTCCCGGAATCGGGCCGATGATTGCAGCGGGGACTTTCGGGGCGTCACTGGTGGCTAGCGTAGCAAGCACTGGCGTCTCGGCGGCGGCTTTCGGTGGGGTGGTGAAGGCCTTGACTGACTTGGGAATTCCCGAAGAAACAGCTAGAGTTTACACCGATCGCCTGCACGCCGGCGATTATTTGGTGGTAGTAGATGGCACTGAGGATGATATTAGTCGGGCTCAAGGGATTTTCAGCGGTCGGGGCATTCAAAATTGGGGCGTTTTTTAAACAAGAATTGTGCACCAAGTCTATCTCTAGGGCGATGCACATTTCACCCTTGGTAAGGACAATTAGCTCAAATTTACTACCCGACTTTTGTTTGAAAATTAGCCCATCGCTCCCCCCTAAATTAAAAAGGGGGGAACCGGAAACGGTGTTTATTCTGCCAGAAAGGGGATTGAGATTCGGCTAAAACCACTATCTAGACGTGGTTTTAGTCTTAAGTTGACATTCATTCATTGCCCACCCGCTCCCTACAGGTAAATTATTGATTTTTATCGCTTATCTTTTGATGCTGAGGCGGTGACATAAGCAACAGCTAAAGGCGAAATTTTTTCTGTAACTGCTGCGATAATTTGGCGATCGAAGTCAGTCCAAACTCTGGGGCGATCGAACATACAAGGCTGCAAAACCCCCCACAATAAGCCTTCAGCACAAAGGTGAGCGTGAATCAAAGCTCGATGTCCGAACTCTTTTGCCTCAAAATTTTTGTTGACAACTTCAGGATTTGCTGTCTCAACATCCTCAACAAAAATCGACGGTTCAGTTCGCAAAGCTGCTGCAAATAAAGGGTCTTCTTCCCCTAAAGATTCGGGTTCTTTTTTCCATTCCGCGTCCCCAATCTCTGGAAAATTTGAGTTGCGACGCCAGCAGTAAGGTACTCTGCCCATTTGCGTTTCAGGATTGCGGAGGTAGAGAAAGACCCGATCGCAATTTAACACCTCCCCTAAAGCCGACACCAAAGCCGAAAAAACAGCATCCGGCGTTTTGCTGTCACTCAAAATTTGCTCTAGAACTTGTGGCAGAATTTGGTCGCTCATTAACTTTAGCTATTGAAGTTCATCTACTGATTTTAAACTACTCGTTCTATTCTCTTCTGTTAGGCATTGGTCATCAGCGTCTTCCCGGTGTCTTAAATCGCTATAGAAGACAAGTTTTAAAACCAGAGGGAATGGGAAAAAATTTAAAACTTGCTCAATGCTTTCCTTTGTTTATTCAATTCTGGCTTGGCTGAAGTTAGCACCCGTATAACCGGTTGTCAGCCAAAGAATAGCCCTAGCCCCGTCGCGAACAGCTTTTTGCACTGGTTCGGGGGTTCGCCCAGACGGAACTGCCACCGGCTTAAAGCTAATGCCTCGACTGCCGAGTACGATTTCGCCGATAATCTGAGCTCGCCGCATATGATCGTCAGAAGTGATCAGATACACGCTCTCAATCCCTCTAGCTTTCAATTCATCTACCAGGGTGGTAAAATTTGTTACCGTATCCACCGCTCTGTAGTCTAAGTGCAGGCGATCGGACTCAATTCCCGCTTCTGAAAAGACCCATTCCGCGAACTCAGGATTGCTGCCAGACGACACCCAAATCGGCAATTCAGGATACTTCTGAGCAAATTTGGCGGCAAACACCTCTCGCTCCGTAGCCCCACCTAGAACTAACACAGCTTGGGGTCTCTGAAATTCGCTCTTAACCTGCTGATAGCCCAACCAACACGCCATCAAAAGCCCTACTAGGAACCAAAAACTGCGTGAAGTCTTCAAAGGCTTGTAACGCTGCGTGTTTGAATTGATTCTTAACCACATCTAAACCTATAAAAATTTTATGTAACTCACAAAGGAACCATAACAAAAAATACCGCACGTATAGCCCACTAACAGGAATTAAAAATTAAAATTTAAAAAAGGGTCGGGGGATCATAGGATTTTAGATTTTAGATTTTAGATTTTAGATTGACTCTACACTTATGTTGGGGGCTTAAACGGGGGATTTTAGATTTTAGATTTCAGATTGACTCTAGAGAGAGAGGTTCTGCGTAAGTCCTCGTCTTTCAGCAAGTATTCGTCTGTGGGCGAATTCGTTAGCGGATATGCAAAAAAGAGGGGCAAAACTTAAGCTTTCCCCTCCTGATTTTAATTTTTCTTGATTTTTAACGGGACTGGCCGGGTTCGAACCGGCGACCTAGCGCTTCAGATTTGTGTGAGTTTCCCCACTCTCTGGACTATACCTTCACCATAGGCTTGCAGCCTTTAGGTGGTGACCGTCTAGTCTCTAAACCTTCCTGATTTCAATATAGGCGATTGTTTAATCGCGCTGAACTCAGGCTTGGCTTGGTATTGCCTTAGAGTCATAGGAATCCACGAACTCTTTAGGTTTCACCAAATTTGACCACATTCACTCCTAGAGTTTCCTCGCAGGGTGCCCGATTCTTCAGGAGGCGCTTGCTCTATCCATCTGAGCCACAGCCCCAGTTGCTAAACCGTTTTGATTATAGCAGTTAATGTCGATTTTGATTTTTTTTTGATGATTACCGATCGCCAGTTGCGAGTTTCGCAGCGATGCGGGCAAAGTTTTCTGCTGCGGTAAGTTTACCAGCACCGTAACAGGCGCGCTGCCTCCATGCGGTGACGGGAAGATGTCCGGGGGGAGCATCTTCGTTGAAGGAGAGCTCGCTGTAATATTTCCAATTTTCCTTGACTCGCCAGCCGACTCGATCGCAAAATTCAGTATAATTTGCCCCGGTACTTTCCCAAATCTGCTGCTGCACGCTCAACCCGAACCGCCCGCTGCTGTATTGTTGCCAAAGTCGGTCGATCGTGCGAAGGTCTGTAGGAGGAAAACTGTCAATATCGGCTGCACTCAGCCAGCCTTCGTCTTCCCTGACAGCGATTTGCAGCAAGATTTCCCAAGTGTGTTCATCAGCTTTGCGCCATTTTCCAGTTTCTAATAGCTTTGTCAGTTGGCGGTAGTCCATCCCTACTTCGGAGATAGCTGGAGTTGAGTCAGGTATGGCGCCGATTTTGTCTTCTAGTCGCAGTAGAGTGCTGACAATCAATTCGGGGTTTAGTTGTTCGAGCCGGTACAGAACCCATTCTAACTGAGATTGAATGTATGTGCGGGCGATCGCACCTTGCTGCACTTCCCCCTGCAACTCATCAAATTTAGCTAACCAATTTTGTTGATTGCGGGCCAATTCCCACATTTGTTTTGCCCACTGCAATCTAACTTGTTCTTTTTTTAAATAAGTTTTGGAAGGCTTAGCACGCTGCGGGTAGGGAGTCAAATCCCAGCCGCAAATCGAGCACAACTCTGCTTTTTCTTCTATGTATTCAGCACCGCACACTGGACAGTTAGACATATCGCCATAAATTCGGTTGCCAAGTCATTATATGACATCTGGTAAATTAACCATAATTCGATTAGGTACGCACTTCGCACGGTACAATTACAGTTTATCTGTAGTAATGTGCGCCTTTCGCACCCTAAAGTTAGAGTTATTTATATCGCTCTAACAAGGCAAGCGAATAGTAAACAAACTGCCTTTGCCCAACTCTGATTTTACCTCGATCGTGCCGCGGTGAGCTTCGACTATTTGGCGGCAGAGGTGTAGTCCCAAACCTGTACTGGATCTCCTGTGAGTTCCCGCGCCAAACCTTTCAAATAACTTTGCTTTTTCGCTGGGAGAAAGGCCGGCACCGGTGTCTTTGATTTCTATAATTACCCATGCCAGCGGTTGGTTTTTGAAGCTAGTATAAGCAGGTGAATTGGCAGCTTTTAAGCTGACATCTATTGAGCCGTTGTCGGTGAATTTAATCGAATTTCCGATGAGATTTGTCAGCAAGCGGTGCAGTTCCAGACGATCGCCCGGATACTTCGCAATCGGTGCACTTTCTGCACTTTCTGTCAAGTCTAAATTTACCGACAAACCTTTAGCATCCGCTAAAGGAGCTAGTTCTTCAGCTACCTCAGTAATAAGCTGGCGCAAATCCACGGGAGCGAAACTTAGGGATTTGGCGCCTGCTTCGTAGCGGTAGACTTCCAGCAGCATATTTACGAGCGCGATCAGGTTTTTGTTGCTGCGAACCATCGTCCCGAAAGCCTCGCGCATCTGGGGCGAAATTTCTCCCAAAGCTCCCTGCTGCATTAAACTTAGCATTCGATCGGCTGCTACCAGGGGCGTTCGCAAGTCGTGAGCGAGCCGGGAGACAAAATCTTCCCGCTGGAGAGCGATCGAATTGCGCTCGTCTACGCTGTGTTTTAGCCGCAGGAGCGATCTTACCCTCGCCAGCAGTTCGTCCATTTCGACTGGTTTGCGGATGAAATCGTCTGCTCCCATATCCAATCCCTGCACTACGCTCGCACTGTCGTGAGCAGTGATCAGCAAAATCGGCATAAAGGGCAATTCCTTATTATCTCGGATTCGTTTAGTGACTTCGTAACCATCCATTCCCGGCATCATCACGTCTAGCAGTACCAAATCCGGGGCTGACTTCTCAATTTGACTCAAGGCAGAAAAGCCGTTTTCGGCCGTGCTAATTTCGTAACCTTCTTCTTCTAGGATTGTTTGAACCAACAAAACATTATCTGGTGCGTCGTCTACCACCAGAATGCGATCGGCTTTTGTGGCATTCGGAACAGATAAATAACTCATTTAATTGTTAGCCGGGAAATAAATACTAACTTTAATATGGCATCCGATTTATCTTTTCACATTTTTACACTTGTTAACTCTGTCATAAGGAAGATTTCAAAACTTTATCAAATCTTTTTACTTTTGAGCACTCGGATGTAATATAGTTTACTACTTGGTTGTCATCGTATGCACACCGTCCCAATCATCGGGCGGAGGTACTTCCAAATAGCTCAGGGATCGGTCGAGGTGAACTTCCACAGGTCGATCGCTCGGTCGCATTGCTAAAGCCGCTTCAAAATAACTAATAGCTTTCTGAAAATTTCTAGTAATATAAGCATCCCTACCGTTACTGTAAAGTTCCAAAAACCGAACGGTTTCCCCATCGATGGGTTCAGAACTATTTTGCAGCAACTCGTAAATACCTACCGGCTGATTTTTGCCCTTAACTCGCACCTTGTCTAACTCTCGCACCCAAATTCTTTCGCGACACAAACTGTATGTAGATTCGCTCAAAATTATATCGCAGCCGTACTCCTTTGTAAGCTGTTCCAACCGCGAACTCAAATTCACCGCATCCCCTATTACCGTGTAATCCATTCGCTTTTGAGAACCGATATTTCCCGAAACCACATCTCCGGAACTAATCCCAATTCCGAAGCGAAACGGATCTTCGCCGGGGCGAGAATCATTAAACTCTTGCAAACGCCGACGCATATCTAAAGCTGACTGAACCGCCATCCAACCGTGACTTTCCGGAGGATTTAGTGGCAGGGGCGCGCCGAAAACCGCCATTAAAGCATCGCCAATAAACTTGTCTAAAGTGCCTTCGTAGTGAAAAACGGCCTCCACCATCGTCTCAAAATATTCGTTCAGCAGAGATACCACATCCGACGCTCCCAAATTTTCGGTCAGCGTGGTGTAGCCGCGAATGTCGGAAAATAAAATAGTCACTTCTTTACGTTCGCCCACCATCAGGGCGCCTTCACCCAAAGCCATCACTTTATCTACGACTCCAGGAGTCAGGTAGCGGTACATCGTATTTTTCATCCGCTTTTCGTGGCTGATGTCTTCGAGTACCACTAAACCGCCGCGCACGCCGCCCTCTGGATTGATCAGCGGGTTGACAGTCAAATTCAAACTACGTTCAATTACTTTTATTCGAGAGGCGGGGATGGGTAGCGGACAATAAGGGTGATACAGCGCAGAATTTCGCAGCGCAAATAGAGATTGGGCATTAGCTAATTCTGCCAGTGCTACTTCCTCAGTCCACGCGCGGTTTTCGCCCCAAGCGTAATATAAATTAGGATCAGTGCGATCGGGCACTGCCAAAATATAACTTTCTTCTTCTTCTTGTTCTTTTTTTTGGGAATTTAGCGTTTTTTCTACCAACAGTCCCACAGTTAAGCTTTGTTCGGGAACGTAATGTCTGGCAGCAGTTTTGAGACTGTCTTCTAGTCGAAATTGCAAATTGTCGATCGGCACAACTTCCCAAACATAGCGATTCACCAGTTTATCTTCCCAAATCTGGGGATTGTGTTTGCTTTTATCTGGATTTACCGGACAGCCCAACAATTCCAGCGCCGCTTCGTTAATCGTTACAACTCGCCCCTTCAAATCCGTGGAAATCACTGCGTCAGAAAGACTTTGCAGCATATCTTTCTGATACTGCTTTTCCACCATCACGTTCTGAAAAAGTTGAGAATTTTGCAACGCCATTCCCGCTTGGGAATTAAACGCTCGCAAAAACTCTTCGTCGGAAGGGGTGAAAGTACCTTGGTTCTTATTAATTAGCTGAGTTACCCCGATCAGCTCACCTTTAGCGTTATGCACGGGCATACACAAGACAGTCCGAGTGCGGTATCCCGTTTGCTGGTCTGTAGAGGGGTCAAAGCGGGGATCGTCGTAAGCATCTGTAATATTTAGAGGTTGACCGGTCGAAGCCACGTAGCCCGCAATTCCCTTATTAGCAGGAATGCGGAGATCTACCATCGTTTTGCCGTCGGCCTTGGCGATTTTTGTCCAAAGTTCGTTGGTTTCCCGATTTAACAAAAATAGCGTGCTGCGATCGGCCTGCATCAAGTCGCGAGCTTGATCCATGACAGATCGCAAAGTTGTTTCCAAGTCAAGACTTTGACCCAAAGTCGTGGTGGCTCTCAAAAGTGCGGCAACCCCTCGCTGGTTGCGGGCCACGACGTAGAAAGACTGACAGCTTTCGAGAATAATCCCGATCGAATCTGCAAAAGCCTGGAACTGCTGTTCGTCTTCCTCGCTAAAGGAGACATTGCCAGCTTTATTTAACAGTCTGACCACCGCTACGGGTTCATGTTGGCTCTTGCTGCTAAAAATCGGCATACAGAGGATGGTTTCGATCTCGTAGCCCGGTGGTTCGTCTACTTCGGTATTAAAATACTCGTGCGATCGAGCTTCGGCGACATTAATCGATTTTCCGGTTGTTGCTACGTAGCCTAAAATGCCTGCATCCATCGGCAAGCGCACTTCTACATCTTCGCCCGTAAGTGGATCGACTGTTTTGTGCCACAGTTGATTTTTGTTAGAGTCAACCAAAAAAATTGTTGTCCGGTCTGCTTGCAGAATTTGACCAATTTTGACAGTGAAGGCATCTAAAAGTTGCTCTAAGAGAGTTTCGAGTGCTTCATTGTTAATCAGGTCCATCGCCCGGATAAATTGCTGAAATTCAGCCGTGATAAAGTCCAGCAGGCACACTAATTCAGGAACTGGCAGGCTCTTAACACGGGAGGTCAATGCCCCCATAAAATTGACTTGAGTCAGTGTAGCCAGAACGCTACCAGCATTGGAGAATGTCATGATTAACTGCTTTCTCAGAGGGGTAGACTGACCGCAGGTCGATCGGCGCTAGATGCGACGGCGGTGCAAACTCTTGAATTTGTTTGCCAGCGCATCGGCACTCGCTTGTCGCTTTGATGAATCGTGAGTTCAAAAGTGGCGCACGCAACTTCAGTTTGCTTGTTATGTATGTTTGATCGATCTTTTTTACAACCTCGATACTGATGAGGGTTCGTCAATTCAAGCTGAACTTGAGTTCGCAAAACTGCTAGCCTGAAAATTAGGTGACAGGCTTTAGTTCGATCGAGAGTGCAATGTGGATTGGACGCCCTGTGCTCGGTCCCAGCGCGCGGTGTGACAGTTTTAGCGCACTCGGCGACCGTATCCGGTCAGGTAAAGGGCGCTATGAAAGCAGCGCGCAAGGCATTCCTACAGAGCTTACTCATAGTTTAATGGTAAACGCAACAGCAGGATAACGACGGTAATTTATGCAGCAAAAAAGTTTGATCGGTCTTTGAAAACATCCCTGTTCACTACCAACTGACGATCGAACAGCGAAGCTAAGCTGGCGGTGATGTTTAAAGGTGGTACAGATCCTGACATTTAGGCTGCTCTGGGCATGGACTCGGCAAATACTACTGATTGATAGTACCGCTGCAGTTGTGCAGCGGCGGCGGCCCAACCCCAGCGTTCAGCTTCTCGGCGAGCGTTTTGGCGCAAGGTTTCCCGTTCTTCGGGATTCGCAAACAGACGCTGGGTGGCGGCGAGTGCTCCTTCTTCGTCAGCGGGGTCAAATAAATATCCGTTAACACCGTCGGTGACGATATCGGGAATTCCGCCACTGCGCGCCGCGACTACGGGCGTTCCCGCAGCCATTGCTTCTAGGAGCACTAAGCCCAGGGTTTCGGTGCGGGAGGGAAAAATGAAGGCGTCGGCCGATGCGTAAGCAGAAGCCAATTCTTGCCCCTTGAGGTAGCCGACAAAATTGGTGGGTGTACCGGCAAAATATTGTTCCAGGGTTTGCCGGTGCGGGCCGTCTCCCACTAAGGCGAGGCGGGCGTTGGGCATCGCTGCGAGGACTGGTTTGATGCGTTCGATTTCTTTTTCTGCACCGAGGCGGCCGACGTACAGCAGCAGTGGACTGTCTGGGTTATTTGCAGAAAGGCGCGATCGCATTTCTCGACTTGCCAATTCCGGGACAAACATTTCAGTATCTACGCCGCGCTGCCACAAATCTACTCGCTCAATGCCGTGGGTTCTCAATTCCTCCACCATTGCTGTAGAAGTACACAGATTCAATTCTGCTTGGTTGTGCGCTCCTTTGAGTAGTTCCCACAATAAAGGTTCGAGGACACCAAAACCGTAATGGTGCAAATATTTCGGCAAATGCGTGTGGTAAGAAGCCAAAATCGGAATATTGAACTTTTTCCCGTAATATATACCCCCCAATCCCAAAATCGCAGGATTGACAACGTGAATAATATCCGGTTTAAACTGCTCTAATTGCCGACCTACAGCCGGAGAAGGAAGTGCCATTTTCAATTCCGGGTACATCGGCAAAGGCAAACCCTCCACACCGTAAACTCTGGCGCCTTTGTATTCTTTAATTCCGTAATCTGGAGAAAATATCAGAACTTGTTCGCCCGCGCGCTGCAAGTGATCTACAGTGTGAATCAGGCGCGTCACAATGCCGTCTATTTTCGGCAGAAATGTTTCAGTGAAAAGAGCAATTTTCATAAAAATAAGTTACTTAGGGAGCCGATAATCATAGCTTGGGGCAAACGTCATCGGTAACAGGATACACTGTGTCGGGGGGAGTCAGTCATGGCGTGCGATCGGCTGCTTTTCTACACTTCTTCATTCAGTTTCTCTACCGCTAATTCCGAGCGAGAGGTTTTTGGGATAAAATGCCAATTCCCTGAATGCCAATTGATATAATTATCCCACCTCAAAGCTATCCCACACTTTCAGCCAAGCAATTAATTCTGTAAATTTCCTGTGCTGTTCCGGCAATTTATCTCTATTTTTAAGTGACAGATAAGCCTTTGCTAACTCGCCACTAATTTAGATCACTCGGCGTTACAGCAGCCCATTCCCCTATTAAATAATAAGCCAAAACTGCCTTCGCTGAAAATCCAGGCATAACCACTAAAAGTAACAGAATGAGAATTCGACTTTTCACGGCCTTTATTCCCAAACAAGCCAGCAGTAAAAACCTGATGCCATCTTTTAATTAACCGCAGAGGACACAGAGGACACAGAGCAAAAGATAAAAAAGATAGATCATCGTAATATACAGCCAAATCCATTCAGAACTTGCGAACCCTTCTCCTCTCTTCCTCTCTTTCCTCTTGCTTCGCGCCCTTCGCGCCTTCGCGGTTCGTTAAAAAATCTCTTACCCGCAAATAGATACCAGAAATTACTTCCAAGAAACCTTCGGCAAAATCTGGTTTTTATCGACCCGATGCTGATATTTTGTAGCAAAATTCAGCAGAGAATCGAGCAGGGAATCTGAGAGATAGTGCGGTTGCAAACCGAGGTCTAGCAAATTGGTGTTTTTGGCATTGAAATAATGTTCTTCTTTCTCGACTCTGGGATTTTCGATGTTGTTGATTTCTACTTTTAATCCCATTGCCATGCCTGCTTTTTGCACCAAGGAGGCTAAGTCGCCGACGCTGAATTGTTCGGTGAATTGGTTGAAGACGCGGAATTGTCCGGCTTCGGCGGGGTTGGCGATCGCCAATTCCACGCACCGCACGGTATCCCGAATGTCTAAGAAGCTGCGGGTTTGTCCGCCAGTGCCGTAAACCGTCAAAGGATGACCGATCGCAGCTTGGATGCAAAATCTGTTCAATGCTGTCCCGAATACTCCGTCGTAGTCCAAACGGTTGATCAACAGTTCATCCATGCCGGTTTCATCTGTGAGCACGCCGTAGACTACGCCCTGATTTAAGTCGGTGGCTCTTAAACCCCAGATTTTGCAAGCAAAATGGATGTTGTGGGAGTCGTGGACTTTTGACAGGTGGTAGAAACTGCCCGGTTGTTTGGGATAGGGTAGTGTATCCTTGCGGCCGTTGTGTTCGATCGTAATGTAGCCTTCTTCAATGTCAATATTCGGCGTGCCGTATTCGCCCATTGTCCCCAATTTCACTAGGTGACAATCGGGGAAGTCTTCGCGGATGGCGTACAGCAGGTTGAGTGTCCCGACGACGTTATTGACTTGAGTAAGGACTGCGTGTTCGCGATCGATCATTGAGAAAGGTGCCGAACGCTGTTCGCCGAAATGGACGATCGCCTCTGGTGCAAATTTTCTCATGCTTTTGCTGAGAAAATCGTAGTTGGTGATGTCACCGACGAACAAGTCGATCGACTTGCCCGTTAAATCTTGCCATCGCTGGAGTCTTTGCTGAATCGGTGCGATGGGAGTGAGGGTGTCGCTGCACAGTTCCAGATCCCAGTGCCGCCGCACGAAGCTGTCGAGGATGCCAACTTCGTAACCTTTGTTAGAAAGGTAGAGTGCGGTTGCCCAACCGCAATAGCCATCGCCACCAATAACCAGGACTTTCATAAATCAACGGTGAATCTTGCTTGCCAATACTGGGTTAATGTACCAGGTATTGGTGCATTCTGAACCTTTAATCAAGCGTGTTCACCCAGGAAGGAGTCTGTTTTTTTAGATTAAACCTGAATTTCCTCGGCGAAACTAGCCCGGCGGGTGAATTCAAAAGGGCCGGCCTGGGCTCCCCAGACGTGGGCGTCGGTTTCTGGGTCACGTCCGCGATCGTGGCTAATAAACTTGTCTTGGTCTATCTCGAATTCGCTGTCTAAATAGGTTTTTTTGCCCTTTCTGACCACCATGCAGCCTTTTCCTGGTTCGACAAACCCTTTGAAGCTGTTGCCCGTCCACTGCGTAATAAACGTGCAGCCGGGAAGCAGTGTCAGTTGTGCTTTTTTGATTTCTTGCAGCCGTTGCGGGTCGCGGGAAGCGCCGTAGAATTGTTCTTCGTTTTCTATGGCATAATTTTCGATGTCGATTCGATCGCCCACCGGGACTAATTTCAAAACTCGGACTCGGTACGGTACATTCAGTTCAATATCGTAGGCTTGTTCTAGGTACAAGCTGAGCCCATCCAGAACTTCGACAGGCAAAGGCCTCATGCAGACGCGGATGTGGGCGAAGAATGGCGGATTTTCAAAGGCTTGGGCTTGGTTGCTGAAATCGGCGGCCATCCAGCGGGCGAGGGTGACGATATCGGTGGAATGAGACATATCGATTTTAGATTTTAGATTTTAGATTTTGGATTGAGGGAGTAGAAGTTATTTTAGGGGAAATTCAGGTGCGATCGCGCGCTACATCCCGGACTTCTGCGAAGTCGAGGATCTGAGTATTCTGTTTTTTTAGGCGGGCTAATTTAAATTGCAGGGCGATCGGCTATAAATAGTTAGAGAAAAGCATCGCCGAATTACCATGAAACTAGAACCTGTTGAATCTAGCATGATCCAATCTGCGGGTTATGACGAGGAAAGCTACACCCTCGAAGTTGTTTTCAATAGTGGCAAAACATATCGATACTTTGAAGTTCCCAAGATTGTCTACTTGGAACTGATGGAATCAGATTCCAAAGGTAGTTATATGCTATCGGACGTTATTGATTGTTTCCCCTATGAACAAGTAAAGAAACGGCGGCGATAAGTACGGCATTAATCAACGTATCCCATTAGCGCGATCGCCCTTTTCTTCTGCCAGCGCTAGAATCTTTAGTCTAACTCGCCCCAGTGGTGCGCCCTCAATCTTCCAAAATCTCAACCAAATCTTCCATTGTGATAAAGTTGTGGTGTTGATAGTTTTAATCAGCATTTTTCGTTTATTTTCATAACAGGATAATAACACGGTATGCTACTGGTTAAGACAAAACTTGGCCTCAGTTTTATTCATGGTATTGGTCTTTTCGCAGCGCAGTTTATTCCCAAAGGTACTGTTACCTGGGAATACTCTCCATACTTCGATACGTCTTATGAAGAGGCTGATGTTGAACGTATGTCTCCTTCAGCAAAAGAACAGTTCCTAAAATATGCCTATTTTGACAATATCCTCTGTAGATATGTTCTTTGCTTTGACGATCAACGTTTCATCAATCATTGTTCGGAGTCTCCTAATATTCTTTCGACAGTGCGACGAGACGTTGCAGCAGTTGACATCTACGACGGACAAGAACTTGTTTGCAACTATAACTGTTATGATGATACTTATTTTATACGTCTTGGCATTCAGGAAATCACTTTAACACGCACCATACAATCTAGTTAAAGTGTTACAATTGCGTACTGGATTTATTGAATTAGTTAATACTAGCATAAACTTTTATAGGACAAAGCATTTGCGCCGTCAATCTACAGATAAACCTAGAGATTTGTGGCGCAAATACGTTGTCGAACTGATACTTTGGCCAGAGATTAAATCCTCTGGTTGAGACATCTAAATTAGCAAATTAGATGAGTTTGACAGCCCGCAGACCAAACATCAGCACTGTCGCCAAGCCGATCATGCCGCCAAAAATTCCGAAATAAGTTATTATTCCGCTAAGAGTCATTGCCATTTCTCCAAAACAATCAATAAAAAGACCTTTGACACTCCCCAGCTTTAATGGGTGGGGATTCTTGGTTCACTGATACACCTTAAAACTCTCTATCCTTTCGGCACCACTTAAACCAAAAACACGTTCAATAGAACTAAGTTTCGAGTTTAATTTAGAGGAGTCCCAGCGGGCTTATCTCCGCAAGCTTTAGAGGATTGCTCCCCTTGTTTCCGTATGCCCTACGGTACAACTTGAATATCAAGTATTTGATTTTGCCCTTTAACGGGTGCTCATTGGCTACCCTAGCTCTGTTTATCGTGGTTATCGCCATCCACTACGCATTACTACTTCCTATCCTGTCAAGTGGGGACACCCCAGATTTATATTGTCTTGTGATAGCGGTTTTTCAGCCTGTGCTATTTCTAGTATGCCATACTAGAGCGACACTATATCGACATTAATCCGTCGAAGTGACGGGGTTTTCAACCCAATTATCTGATAATCTAAAATCTAATATCTAAATTAGATAAATATGCAATCCATAATTAAAGTTGACTTGGGGCCACAATCTTACAATGTTTGCGTGCGATCGGGCGGATTAGACGAACTCGGCAGTCTGATGGGCGATCTAAGTTTGGGCAAAAAAGTGCTGCTGGTGTCAAATCAGTCGATTTTTAGGCAGTACGGCGAAAGAGCAACCGCAGCCCTCGAATCAGCCGGTCTGGAAGTTGGTAGCTGCATTTTACCACCGGGAGAACAGTACAAAACTTTAAATTCGGTACAGAAAATTTACGGTGCGGCTTTGGAAAACCGCTTAGAACGTTCCTCGACAATGGTCGCTTTGGGCGGCGGGGTTGTGGGCGATATGACGGGTTTTGCGGCGGCGACTTGGCTGCGGGGAATTAATGTCGTGCAGGTTCCGACTTCGCTGCTGGCGATGGTTGATGCTTCTATTGGGGGCAAAACGGGGGTAAATCATCCTTTAGGGAAGAATTTAATCGGGGCTTTTCACCAGCCACGTTTGGTGTTAATTGACCCGGATGTACTCAAAACTCTGCCGGCGAGGGAGTTTCGTTCGGCGATGGCGGAAGTCATCAAGTACGGGGTGATTTGGGATGCTGAACTTTTTGGGAAGTTGGAGAATTGCAAGCGTTTGGATCAAATGCGCTATGTGAAGGCGGATTTGTTGGCTGAAATTTTGAGCAGGTCTTGCCAAGCTAAGGCTGAGGTGGTCAGCAAAGACGAGAAGGAATCGGGTTTGCGGGCGATTTTGAATTACGGACACACCATTGGTCATGCTGTGGAAAGTTTGACCAATTACAAGGTGATTAATCACGGGGAAGGAGTGGCAATCGGCATGGCTGCGTCAAGCCGGTTGGCTGTGGAGTTGGGAATGTGGGATGCTGAGTACGATCGCCGCCAGTCTGCTTTGATTGAAAAAGCGGGTTTACCTGCCAAATTGCCGGCGGGTGTCGATGTTGAGGAAATTTTGCATACTTTGCAACTGGATAAGAAGGTGCAGGATGGCAAGGTGCGGTTTGTGCTGCCGGTGCGCTTGGGTGAGGCTGCTGTGAGCGATCGGGTGGATGGGGATTTGATTATACAAGTTTTGAAGGAAATGCTTTAGATTCTCGTTTTTGGGGGTGTTTAACCGCCGCTGAACGCTGATTCACGCCGATCGCCAAAGATGTTTTTTCTTTCAATCTGCGATCGGCGGTTGAGTTTAGGAACCGCTCGACCGCGAATTAATTTCCTCCAAAATTTTATCGACTCTGTTTGCGGCTTGAGTTCTGCCTTGCTTGATAAATAACTCCTTAGCTTTTGTGAGGCTGGCTACTGCCTCCGCTTGGTTTTCCTTGTCTCCTTGCTGGTACAAACCGACTCCTAAATTGTTTAAAGCATCGGGATATCGATCGTTAATTTTAACGGCTTGTCTCCACTGAACAATTGCCTCGGGCAACTGCCCCTGACTTGCCATCGCCACGCCTAAATCGTTGTGAGCTTTGGCGTGCTTCGGGTTGACTTCAATTGCTTTTTGGAATAGAGTGATCGCATCGCTCATTTTACCTTGCCCCGACAGCATAGTTCCCAACTTGTAATAAGCATCCGCTTCTTTGGGATAGCGAGCGATTAGTTGCCGGTACAAAGCTTCGGCATTGACAGCATTTCCTTGACCGTAAAGGTCGTTGGCAGTTCTCAAACCCACCGTGTAGCCTTTACCTACAACTTGGCACTTTTTCTCGGAGTTGCCTTCCTGCTTGCAAATCCTGAGTTCGTCTCCCTTCATCTCGTAGGACAGAACTTCTCGAACAGCAGGGCCTCGGCGCGGTGGTTGCAAGTTCTGCGAGTGCAAGTTTTGCGAGAGTTGCAGGGCGATTGGCTCAGCTTGTGCTGGTTGGGGCACTGCGGCATTGCAGATTCCTGCACCCACCAAAATGCTTGGGGCTATCCACCTCAAAGGTTTGAACAAGCGAAACTCTCGATCGTTTTTCATGTCTTTTGTGGAAACGTGTTGTTGATATGCTGGGTTTCACTAGCGCAGTAAGAGTCGGAGCCGATGGGGCCCACCCGATGAAATAGTTAGTTATTAACAGTCGAGATATTTTAGCACTGTGGGGTCGAGTTTGAGTTAAATTAGAGTAGAATTCCGATCGATTCTCAGTTAACCTTAGCAGGAAAATAGAAATGGGGCAGTCTATTCTTACCATGCTCTTTGCGCTCATCCTCGGCTACGCTGTTAACTCCAGCGTTAAAATAGTCAGCGGTGGCGACGAAGCTTTAGTGGAACGTTTGGGTCAATACAAGCGCACTCTAAAGCCAGGATTCCACTTTATCAGTCCCCTGGTCGAAAAAGTCGTCTGCGTGGACACGACCCGTGAAAGAGTTTTAGATATTAAACCTCAGTCAGCAATCACGGGAGATAATGTGGCTCTAGAAGTCGATGCCGTGGTGTATTGGCGGGTTGTCACTTTAGAGAAAGCTTATTATGGAATCGATCAAATTGAAAATGCGATCGCCAACTTAGTTTTAACCACGTTTCGCGCTGAAATTGGTCGATTGCCAATGCAAGACATCTTGGGTTCCCGAGATGACATGAATAAAAAGTTACTCAAGAAGTTAGACGAAGCTACTCAACCTTGGGGCGTCAAAGTAATTCGCGTAGAAATTCAAAGCATTACACCTCCGAAAAGGGTGCAAGAAGCTATGGAATTGGAGCGCGCCACTAAGAGCGAGTGGCAAGCAATGGTCAATAAGGCGATCGGCACTAAGGAGTACATGAGGCTCTTAGTAGAAGCTTTAGACTCCCATCCGAATAGTAAGCAAGTTTTGAATTACTTAGTAACGGAAAAATACTTAGACGCTCAACAAAAATTGGGCGAAAGCGACAATGCCAAAATTCTGTTTATGGACCCCAGAAGCATGAGCGAAGCTCTGGGCGAGCTGATGGGTTCTATGCCCGATGTGATTCATTCTGAGGGCGGGGAAATGAAAGTTATTGATACTCCGACTTCTCAAGACTGATTCCTGAAGATAGCGTCGGCAACCAGACAAACATCGTGCATTTCTCTGACATCGTGAACTCGCAAGATATCTGCCAAATTTGCGATCGCACCTGTACAAGCCGCCGCTGTCCCCCAAATTCTTTGTTTCGCTTCTGGCTGATTCAAAATGTGACCGATGAAGCTTTTTCGCGATACTCCGACTAAAATCGGACAGTTTAAAACACGGAATTTTCGCAACTCTCGCAGAATTTCTAAGTTTTGACTGTAAGTCTTGGCAAAGCCAATACCAGGGTCGAGAATTATTTGAGATTTGTCAATCCCCGTGGCAACTGCTGCCGCAATTCGACTCTCGAAAAATTCCCCAATTTCCCCCATTAAATCCCGATAATCTGTCAGTTTTTGCATCGTCTGGGGAGTTCCCCGAATGTGCATCAAAATTATTGGTACTTTTAACTGAGCAACTGTTGACAGCATTTCCGCATCAAAAGTAGCTCCAGAAATATCGTTAATTATATCAGCTCCCGCCTCAACCCCAGCTTTGGCAACCTGCGCTCTGGTAGTATCGACCGAAATAGGAACTGAGCCAAAAATATCGGCTTTTTGTCGCAGTATTTGTACGAGAGGTATAACGCGATCTATCTCCTCTTTTAAAGATATTTCCGCTGCACCGGGCCGCGTAGATTGACCGCCAATATCAATAATATCTACACCGGATTTTACCATATTTTCCGCTTGCGCTAAAGCAGATTCTATGGTATTGAAATCTCCGCCGTCACTAAAACTGTCAGGGGTTACGTTCAAAACGCCCATCAAATAAGTGCGTTTTCCCCAATCAAAAACTTTATTTCTAATTGTCATTTTTATTGGGTGACTACCTTCTTTTTCGAGTAGCTGATCCGCCAAGTGCGATCGCGTAAGTCGGAAGGCGTGGTTAATTCCCTAAAAAGCTAGGCGACTCAATTTAAAATGCTACCAATACAGCGCCAATCGTTTGCAAGACAGAGACAACAGTCTCAATAGATAATCCCAGCGAGGTCGCCAATTGACCGAGCACCGTTGCTATTTCAGTAATTCCGGCCCCGGAACTGATTAAAGCTATCAACTGGCTGATAATTTCAGTAACAGCGGGTAATGTAGCGGGTACTTGAGCCACCAGGCCAGACAGCAACCCCACAACTCCCACTCCCGCTTTGAGAGCTGTGAGTAGTGCGGTTAGCTGCATGATCGCGTTTGGCCCTTGGGTGTGAACGTAATCTAAAATTTGTGCGATTGTTGCTACGAGTGCATCCATGCCTATGTCCTTTTAAAGTTTTATTTTACTTAAGCTCGATTTTGAATTGTTTAACAAAGTTTGCTAGAGGAGTGTATGACACTTTTCCTACTGTCCTGGTTCAAGTGTTGAAGCAAACAATTTTCCAGCTTTCGTCTGCTATAACTCTTACAGATTATCTGGTTTTGGTGTCATAACTCCTGGCATAACCCCCCAATTACTAATTACCCATTAGGACTTATTTGTAATTGACAATTCGAGCAAAACTCGCAGCTTCCAAACTCGCACCGCCTACCAGAACACCGTCAATCTCAGGCATCGCCATAACTTCATCAATATTCTCCGGTTTAACAGAACCACCGTACTGAATTGGCACGCCAGGATTAGTCAATTTACTGCGAATCAAACCAATAACTCGGTTAGCTTCCTTCGTTTCGCAAGTATCGCCAGTGCCAATTGCCCAAATCGGCTCGTAAGCAATTACCAACTTATTTTGGTCAACACCAACCAAATCTTTTTCCAATTGAGAAAAAATGTGAGCTTCTGTTTCGCCTGCATCTCGCTGCTGCTTGGTTTCCCCAACGCACAGAATCGGAATTAAATCGTATTTCTGAGCAGCTTTCAGCCGCAAATTCACCGTTTCGTCAGTTTCCCCAAAATATTGGCGGCGCTCACTGTGGCCGATGATGACATAGCGCACACCAAGTTCACTCAGCATTGGCCCGGAAATTTCCCCTGTAAAAGCTCCAGACTCTTGCCAGTGAACGTTCTGAGCACCGAGTCTGATACGGCTGCCGTGCAAATTTTTCGAGAGGACAGCCAAGGAAGTGAAGGGAACGCAAAGCACGACTTCCCGTTCCTCTGGGGTTTCCGTCAGGCAGGACATGAATCCTTGAAGAAACTCTAGGGATTCAGTCCTAGTTTTGTACATTTTCCAGTTGCCAGCAATAACTATTTTCCGCACGGGTGACTCAGTAGCTCTGTGAACATCAAAATCAGGCAACTTATAGTTTAAAGCTTTAGGGTACATTTCAAGCCCTTATTGCCCAAACTCGATGCGAGCTTGCTCAACTAAGTCAACGGTGACGACTTGGGTTTCGGCTTCGCGGGCCAACTGCTCGATGCGGACGCGAGCTTGTCCCCGGACAAAATAGGGAATATTTTTCAGCTTCGCCTTGGCTTCTGGCGTCCATTTTAAATCATCGGAAAATGCGGAATCGGGCATGGCGTATTGAGCGATCGACTACAAGCCTTCATGGATCTGGCTTTGATGGAAAGCCTGGATGTATTAAATTTACCACGATTTGCGATCGCCCCACACCTTCTCACTCTGCCTTAAATTTGTTGCCTAAAATTGCCGACGCTTCTTGTAAAAGCTGATTCTGCTCTTCTCGAATTGCCTCCAACCTGCCCAAAATATTAGCAAGTCGTTCTTGAGACTCCAAACGGTTTGATTCAACTCCCCTCAATTGTAAACCTGAATTATTTTTGTCTTGGGGATTCTTTGAAACCAATGAGTTTACCGCCACTCCACCGACATTACTTACAGATTTAGAGCCGAAACTCACAACTCTTTGCATAAATTTTACAGGGCTTTGCAGAATAAATAACCATCCTCCAGCAAAAAAGCTACTTAAACCCTGAAAAAGACCCAATATAATGAATATAAATAGTAGCAAAATTGCTAAAGATATCAGCGGATGACTCACCAACCAGAAGACTACAGGGTGAGAATCAATCCAATCTTTGACAGTACCATTGATAGCACTTTTGATGGCATCTGAAGCGGTGCCGCTCATATTTCCCGCCTTGTTAATGCTATCTTCTAATGAAGCCTTAGCCTTTTCGGTAGCTTGATTTACACTCTCTACAGCTTGGCTAGTGCTTTGATTCAGAGTACTGACCGCAGAGTTAGTAGTTTGATTAATAGTTTCTTTAGCAGTTGCCGCAGAGTGAGAAACAGCATCAACAGCTTTGTTGGTACTTTCACTGACGCGACTAACTGCTTGATTCGCGACTTCCGATATAGAAAGTCTCGCTTTTTCTGTTTTCTCCGCTACAGTACCTAAAGCATTGTTCGTAGCTTGATTAACAGTATTGACTGCAGAATTCGTAGTTTGAGTGAGAGCTTCTTTGGCCTGAGATGCAGTTTCGGAGAGAGAAGATTTAGCTTCTGCTGTTGCTTCTGAAACAGAATTCACTGCTTTTCCGACTTGTTCCGTCCAAACTTCTTTCGTTTTTTGAACGCTTTGAGAAAAATCAGGGAGTGCTACTGCCATAGTAAGTTATCTCCATCAAGTTAATTTACTCTTTGCCAGTTATTATAGTATATACCAATGCTAAATGAGTCATAAACTTTTTACCCACCCCAACCCTCCCCGAACTCGCGGGGAGTCCGTAAGAAATTCACAAATGATGCGAGAATTGCTATAGTATAGCTTCCCTGCCCCCATGCTTTGAAAGATGGTGCCAATGCTGTGACGATGTGTTCCAGACTCAAGCCCAAAGACAGGAGTTTAGACACTATCTGGGCGGATTATTGGGAGAAAGAAGAGAAACAACCTATCCGAGAACGCGCAAAAGGCTGTAAATATTTCTTAACAAAGCTTACGCCTTTTGGCAGTCAGAGCTTCCTCTTGCGAACAAACGCTCAACTAAGGGCGAAGCTATACGCGATCGTGTGACCATCAGATGTATTTCCCAAAAATAGAGCAGACGATCGCTCAAAGATGAGGGAGGAATTTGATGCACCTGAAAAAGCCTGAATTAAGTTGAGAAATATAGCATATTATTCGAGCGGCGATCGCCAGATAACAGGCGATCGTTCGTCAAAGCTCGCTCGACGTTGTAAAAACTGTTTAATGCCCCAAAAATAATTACATATTTACAAAAATTAGTGCAAGTGACCAGACTTTATATCCCCGAAAAAAAGCGATAAATTTTAAGTAGACTGTGGCTGTTGGTTTAACAAACCCGACGCTGCCTACGATTTTGTTGCGGCTGCTTAGCTGGTGTATAATTTATGACATATTGGTCAATTTTTCACTGTCCATCCCAAGCTCAAAATATGCTAGGCTAGAATGTTTCCAAAGCTTGAGATACACCATGACGTATGTATCAATCATTAGAAGAGTCAGCCATTTCGACTAACCCATCTACGGAACCGTCCTCTCTAATTCTGATTGTGGATGACGATGCCTTGATGCGTTTACAACTTCGACTGTATTTACAGAAGGAAAAATACCGAGTGGCCGAAGCTACGGATGGGTTGACAGGGCTAGCAGCTTATGAGGAAGTACATCCAGACCTAATCCTCCTAGATGCAGTGATGCCTACTATGGATGGTTTTGCTTGTTGTCAAAAATTATCTGAAGTGCCTCAGAGCGATCGCCCACCTATTTTGATGATTACTAGCTTAGAAGACAAAGAATCTGTCGATCGAGCGTTTGCAGCGGGAGCGGCTGACTATATTACTAAGCCGATCCACTGGGCTGTTCTGCGACAGAGAGTGCGACGGTTGATTCAGCAATTCCATTTGCAACAGCAACAAACCCTACTTTACAAGCAGCTAGAGGCCGCCAATCGACAATTAAAATACCTCGCGTCAATTGACGGTTTGACTCAGATTGCCAATCGCCGTCAGTTTGACCAACAGCTAGAGGAGGAGTGGCGACGCATGACGAGGCAGCAAACTCCTTTGTCACTGATTTTGTGTGATATCGATTTTTTCAAGCCTTACAACGATACTTATGGACACCAAGCAGGGGATTTATGTTTACAGCAAGTTGCCACAGCTCTCAATTGCAGTATTAATCGAGCTGGAGATTTAGTAGCACGTTATGGAGGTGAAGAATTTGTAGTTATTTTATCCGACACCGAGCTTGAGGGAGCCGTCCAAATCGTTAAGCAAATGCAGGTTCGCATCCAAGCTTTAGCAATAGTCCATAAGAGTTCTCCGTATCATTGCATTACGCTCAGCTTCGGTATTACCAGTGTAATTCCTACCCAAGAGAGCCGGCCAGAAACTTTAATTACTGCTGCCGATGCAGCACTTTATCACGCCAAAGACAAAGGTCGTAACACTTTTTGTACCACGATTCATACAGTTAATGAATTCACCCGTTAAATCATAAGGGTAAAAACTATGCCTCTCGTCATTTGGAATGATTCGTTAAGTATTGGTATTCCAGAAATTGACCACCAGCATAAACAATTAATTGATCAACTCAATACCTTAGTGGATGCCATGTTGGCAAACCGTGGAAAGGAAGAAATAAAAAATATTGTATATTTTTTAGACTTGTATGTAGCACAACACTTCGGCTTTGAAGAAACTTGTATGCAGAGATACAAATGCCCAGTTGCATCTAACAATGCAGCGGCGCATACCAAATTTATTAAAACACTGAGCGAAGTTAAACAAGAGCTACAAACCAAAGGAGCGAGTCTTTCGTTAGCCATTAAGGTTAATGAACAATTGCTAGATTGGTTCGTGAACCATATTAAAAAAGTCGATCGAGAACTCAAGTCGTGTATGAGTAAGCCTTGATTGCTGCTGGAAAGCTTAAATAATCGATGGTGCGATCTTCATGGAAACTGTCAGGTAAATAATAGATCGGCTCGATGGCGCTTTTTTTATCGGAATCAGGTAATATTCAGCAACTAGCGATTATAAAAGTTTATGGGAAGGGCTAGCTCAATGCGTAATAAAAGATGGTTAGGTGCGATCGCCCTTCTCACTGGTGCGGGTTTTCTGGGCAACCATTGCAATTTGTCTCTTTTCTTTGGGGTTGATTTCCTCTTTGGCAGTATTCCCATACTGATTATTACTTACTACTTCGGCTGGGGCTGGGGAGGCTTGGCTGGTCTAATTGCAGGCAGCTATACTTATATCCTTTGGAATCATCCATACGCCACGATTATTTTGGTAATTGAGGCTCTGTTTGTAGGGTTTCTTTGCAAGAAGCGCAAACAGCCAAATATCCTGTTATTCGATGGAATTTACTGGTTCTTAATTGGAATGCCCCTCGTTTGGCTTTTCTACGGTCAAATGATGCAGATGGATGCGAATCAGGCCATCCTCGTTATGTGCAAACAAGCAGTCAACGGCATTTTTAATGCCTTAGTTGCCAGCTTGATCATTTCGTATGCGCCGATTTATCGGTGGATTAGTGCTTCAAAGCATCTCGCCCTCTCTTTACAACAAACTATTTTTCATCTGTTAGTAGCTTTTGTATTTATTCCAGGACTGATCCTATTAGTTTTTGATGGTAGATACTTTGTTGGTCAAATCCAAACCACGGTGCAAACGGATTTACAAACAAACGCAAAAACTATCACTAGCGCCATATCTAGATGGCATCAGCGACATCTCTTAGCTTTGAATACATTAGCTGAAGAATCGCTCATACCTGAAGCCACAACTGCTGCTAATACAGCGATTCAATCATCCGAGCAGCTACAAAAAAAAATTAGCCTAATCGAGCAGTTGTTGCCTGATTTTGACAAAATTTATGTTGCCGATTCATCGGGAACAATTTTAGCTACTTCTTCTCCTTTTAATCAAACCCGTCGGCGGTTGATAGAACAAAGCAGGGAACATAAATCTCTCATTACCATGGCTCAAGAGCGATCGACACCTTGGATGACTTCTATTCACAAACATTTATTAATGGACGAACCTAATGTAGGATTGAATGTGCCCCTGCAAGTTCAAGGTCGTTTTATTGGGCTGATCCACGGTTCATTAGGATTGAGCAAGATCAAATCTCTCTACATTTTCCAGAGAAACGATCAGAAAATACGCATTACATTGCTAGATCAAAACAACCGAGTCATTGCGAGTAATCAATCCGACCAAAAGCTTTTGACCAGTCTTGAGGAGTCAAAGGACGGCAGCACTCGCATCTTAGAGGGAACCTTGCAGCAGTGGCTTCCTAGCAATAACAAGAATCCAATGATCCGTTGGAAAAACTCTCTGTATATAGAGGAATTTACAATTAGCTCCGATCTGGACTGGAGATTACGCTTAGAAATTCCAGCAGCTCCCTATGTAGAAAATTTACAAAATCGCTACAAGGCTGACTTGAGTATTTTACTCGTCATCACAATGTTGGCATTTTTGTTTGCAACGCTGGTTAGCGAACGACTGGTCAAGCCATTATCCTATTTAGCTCTTGCGACTACCGACTTACCCAACAAGCTTTCAGAAGAAACATTTGAATGGAAACATAGCTCTGTTACTGAAATCAATGAGCTTGCTGGCAATTTTCAATTGATGGCGATCGTCCTTAATCAAAAATTTAGGGAGATTCAACACGCCAACGCTACATTAGAACAGCGGGTTCAAGAACGAACGCAAAAATTATCTATAATCAATCGATCTCTGAAAGCTGAAATTAAGAGACGTAAACAAGCCGAAACTGAGCTAAGAACAAGAGAGGCGGCGATACGAGCTTTATATGAAGTCACTGCTACCCAAAATCTCAATTTTGAGCAGCGCATCCAAGCGTTGATTGACATGGGATGTGAGAATTTTGGGCTTGAAAGTGGCATCTTGGCTCGTGTGCAAGATAATACGTATGAGGTGATGGTTGTGCGATCGCCCGATGGAGTCCTGAAACCAGGTGACGTCTTTGATATTAAGGAAACTTTGTGCTGTGAAGCTTTAGACACAAATGAACCCCTAACCATCGAACATATAGGCACCTCCAAATGGCGTTACCATCCTGCCTATGTTGTCCTTGGCATAGAAGCTTATATTGGAACACGAGTATTAGTTGCAGGCCAAGTCTACAGTACACTCAGCTTCTCTAGTAAATCTCCCCGTGCAGACAGCTTTAAATCTGCCCATGTGGAATTACTGAAGCTGATGGCTCAATGGATTGGTAGTGAAATTGAACGGCATGAGGCAGAAGTCGCTCTGCAAGCGAGTGAAGAGCGGTGGGAACTCGCCCTACGTGGTAGTAATGATGGGGTATGGGATTGGAACGTCAACACCAATGAAGCATTCTTCTCCGCTCGCTGGAAAGAAATGTTGGGCTACGAAGACCATGAAATTCCCCATCACCTGGACGAATGGAGCAAGCGGGTGCATCCCGAGGATCTCGGTTGCGTCATGCAAGTAATTCAAGATCACTTTGAGGGAAAAACTTCTTTTTATACTACGGAACATCGAGTTCTTTGTAAGGATGGGAGCTACAAGTGGATTCTAACTCGAGGGCAGGCGCTTTCGGATGAAGCGGGCAGAGTTGTCCGTATGACTGGTTCTCACAGCGATATTACCGAGCGCAAAAACTTAGAGCAGGAAATTCAAGCCAGAGAGCAATTATTGAATGCTTTCTTTAAAGGAGCTTCCCTAGCAGGGGTGGGGCTGTGTATCCACGATCAACAGTTTCGATTTTTACAAATCAATGAGGCACTAGCTAAAATTAATGGCCACTCTGTGGAGGCTCACTTAGGTAAGACAACCGATAATGTTTTGGGAGAATTTGCTGCTGGTGTGAATCCACTATTACAACAGGTTTTAACAACTGGAAAACCTTCGATCAACTTGGAAATTAGCACAGAAGTATCCAGTCAAACGGGTGCCAAGCGCTACTGGCTAACTTCTCACTTTCCCATTTTCAAGGATGCAGAGCAGCCTATAGCGGTGGGTTGCATTCTAATTGAAATTAGCGATCGCAAACGAGCCGAAGCGGAACTGCAACAAATGAGTGCGGCGCTAGAAAATGCCGTGGCAGGCATTTCTCGGCTGGACCCTCAAGGATGCTATATCTCTGTCAATGTGACTTATGCTGCCATCTGCGGATATCAGCCCGAGGAAATGCTAGGGATGGAATGGCAAAGAACCGTTCATCCTGAAGATGTTGAGAAGATGGCGGCTGCTTATGAGCAAATGTTGAGAGACGGCAGAGTCGAAGTGGAGGCTAGGGGAATGCGAAAAAATGGCTCTAGCTTCTATAAACAAGTGGTGATGGTCTCTACTTATGACGAGCAAAATGTGTTTGTCGGGCATCACTGCTTCATGAAGGATATTAGCGATCGCAAGGAGGCAGAAGAAGCACTACAACGACAGTTGCAAAAAGCCCTACTGCTGAAGCAAATTACCGAAGAAATTCGTCAAAGCCTCAATGCTCAGCAGATATTTGCAACGGCTGCTATTCAGATTGGGCAAGCTCTTGGGGTCAGTCGCTGCTTAATTAGCACATACCAAGACAATCCACTGCCTCAGTTTCCTATCGTTGCCGAGTATCTAGCAGTGGGGTCAGCGCCCAGCGGGGAGCATGATATTTTGTCGGCCAGTCCTGCTTATACAAAACAATTGATGGCTCAAGATGAAGCGATCGCCTCCCCGGATGTCTATTGCGAATCATTGCTCACCTGTGCTCATTCAATTTGTACCAATCTCAATTTGAGATCGACATTAGCAGTGCGAACCTCTTACCAAGGAGAACCGAATGGTGCCATTTGTTTGCACCAGTGCGATCGCTACCGTCATTGGACCACCGATCAAGTGGAGTTGCTAGAATCAGTCGCGGCTCAAGTAGGAATTGCCCTAGCTCAAGCCAAGTTACTAGAGCAAGAAACTCGACAACGAGAAGAATTAACTCTGAAAAACTGTACCCTGGAGCAAACTAGACTGGAAGCAGAAGCTGCGAACAGAGCCAAAAGTGAGTTTCTGGCTATGATGAGCCATGAAATTCGCACTCCCATGAATGCGGTTATTGGTATGACGGGACTACTGCTCGATACAGAACTCAAGGCTCAACAGCGAGACTTTATCGAGACGATCCGTAATAGTGGGGATACCCTCCTGAGCATCATCAACGACATCCTTGACTTCTCCAAAATTGAGTCGGGCAAGCTGGAGTTAGAAAAGCATCCTTTGAGCTTGAGAGATTGTATAGAAAATGCGATCGACCAACTTGCAGTAAAAGCAGATGAGAAAAATATTGAATTGGGCTACTTCATCCAGCCTCAGACTCCTAACTTCATTTTGGGTGATGTCACCCGTCTCCGTCAGATTCTAGTTAACTTGCTCAACAATGCGATTAAATTTACTGAAGCTGGGGAAGTTACCATTTCCGTAGAAGCCTCTCTAGTGGATTCTGACAAAACAATTTCTGAGCCAGGTAACTTGTCAGAAAGCTTGTATGAAATCCAGTTTGCCATTCAAGACACAGGCATTGGTATTCCAGCCAACCGGCTCGATCGACTGTTCAAGTCTTTTAGCCAAGTAGATGCTTCGACGACTCGGCAGTATGGAGGGACTGGTTTAGGTTTGGTGATTAGTAAGCGACTGACTGAAACGATGAACGGCATGATCTGGGTTGAAAGCCGAGGCCATGTCGGAGGAACCCCTTCACCAAAATGGCAAGCCGCTAAGCTTAATCGAGTCACAATGGGTTCTACCTTCTACTTCACGATTGTGGCATCCTCTGTGGCTACTGAGTTAGCGGAACCGATGGAAATGTTACCAGAACTATCTGGCAAGCGTTTATTAATCGTGGATGACCAGCCCACTAACCGACAGATTCTGACGTTGCAAGCAGATACTTGGGGGATGCAGAGTCTGGCTGCCCAATCGGCTGTGGAAGCGCTCAACTGGCTTGAGAGTGGAGAAACCTTTGATGTGGCTATTTTAGATATGCAAATGCCACAAATGGACGGCCTCACACTCGCCTCAGCCATCCACCAGCATCCTAAGTACCACCGTTTACCCCTAGTGTTGCTGACTTCAATGGGCTACCCAGAAGCGAGTTCTTCAGCGCTCTCCACCCACTTTGCGGCTTTTTTAACCAAACCCATCAAACAATCCCAGCTCTATCAAATACTGATCCATGTGCTACAAGCTCAACCGAAAAAAGTTCAACAACAACTTCCTAAATCTGTTCAGGATGATATGAAACTGGCCCAGAGACTCCCACTGCGAATTCTTTTAGCAGAAGATCATCTGGTGAATCAGAAGGTGGCACTGCTGCTGTTAGAGCGTTTGGGATACCGGGCAGATATTGCTGCCAATGGATTGGAAGTTTTGGAAGCCCTGAATCGCCAGCCTTATGATGTGGTGCTGATGGATGTACAAATGCCAGAGATGGATGGACTAGAAGCCAGCCGTCGTATTTGCCAGGAGTGGCCGGCTCATACTCGTCCCAGGATTATTGCCATGACGGCAAATGCCATGCAGGGCGATCGCCAGGTTTGTCTTGATGCTGGCATGAATGACTATATCAGTAAACCAATTCGACTAGAGGCTCTCATCCAAGCGCTGAGTCAGTGTCCACCCAACCCGGAACCGCAGCAGGCCCAAAAGGAGGAATCAGATAGCAACAAGCCAGAAATTGATGTGCCAGCGGTTAACCTCACTGAACTGCAAGCTTTCTGTAGCAGCATCGATCAAGATTCAACCCAGATTTTGAGCTTGCTGGCAAACTGCTACTTTGAGGAATCTCTAAAGTTGCTACAAGCTATGAAATTAGCGATCGCCCAAGCGGATACTCAAACCCTAAAGCGAGTGGCTCATACCCTCAAAGGCAGTAGTGCGAATCTAAGCGCGACTCCTCTGGCCCAGCTTTGTAGCAGGTTAGAAGTCATCAGTACCTCTGGTGAACTAGATCAAGCCTCAACGCTGTTGGCTCAAATCGAGGTTGAGTACGATCGTGTCAAGAATACTCTCCAACAAGAACTAGAAAAGACCGAAACTGATCTGTAAAAGTCAATTAAATAGGCATCTTTTGGCATCAGAACTTACGCAACTGTCACATCTCCGAAGTGACAAAAGAGAGATAATGACTGATAACTAATGACTAATGACTAATGACTGGTGGCTCCTGTCGAAGCGGAATCTCGATCACAAACTCAGTACCTTTCCCCAATTCCGAATTGCATTTTAAAACGCCGCCGTGTTTCTCTACCACAATTTGGTAACTAATTGACAGTCCCAATCCAGTACCTTTACCCACTGGCTTAGTCGTGAAAAAAGGGTCAAATATGCGTTTTCTCATAGATTCCGAAATCCCCGTACCGTTATCAGAAATCCGAATCAGCGCGCTAGGAAGAGTACCATTAAGTTGACCGACAGCAGTAGAGATTTTAATTTGAGGAGCTACAGATTGACCAGCGAGCAACTTGTGCGATTCCAAAGCATCGATCGCATTCCCAATTACATTCATGAATACCTGATTCAACTGTCCAGCATAACACTCAACTCGATGCAAAATGCCGTATTCTTTCACTAGCACAATGTTTGCACTGTCCGCATTAGATTTCAGCCTGTGCTGTAAAATTAACAGCGTGCTGTCAATGCCCTCGTGAATATCAACCGCCTTCATTTGACTTTCGTCAAGACGAGAGAAATTCCTTAAAGACAGAACTATTTGACGGATGCGATCGGCTCCCACCTTCATTGACGATAGCAATTTTGGCAAATCTTCTAGCAGAAATTCCAAGTCAATATCTTCACTCAATTTGTCTATTTCAGGACTATAAGCGGGATATTGCTGCTGGTAAAGTTCCAGCAAACTCAGTAAGCTAGCAGTATATTCACTAGCGTGATTGAGATTGCCGTAAATAAAATTAACCGGATTGTTAATTTCGTGAGCAATCCCGGCTACCAGTTGCCCCAAACCAGACATTTTTTCAGTTTGAATCAATTGAGCTTGAGTGTGCTGCAAATCTTTTAAACTTTGAGCGATTTGTTCTGCTTGGCGTCGGGTTTGAGCCAGCAAATCGGCTTGTTGGATAGCAACGCCTAATTGATTGGCAATCTGAGCTAAAAAGTTAACTTCTGAACTTTCCCAACAGCGGGGCCCAGAATGTTGATACGCTGTCAGCAAACCCCAAAGTTCTTGTCCTACAAAAATCGGCGCGATCGCATAAGCCTTCACCTGAAATTGCTCTAAAATACCAATGTCACACTCCGAGTGACAAGCTTGATAGATATCGTCAACGACTATCGTTTCATTATTCAGATACTTGCCACCTTGGTTTGACTGCAAATAAGTATCTTGCCAAACCGTACTGATACCTTCCCCTACCAATTTTATCCAGCCATCTTTCACAAACTCGGCAATATATTGACCGCTCAAATCAGGATTTAAGCGATAAACGGCTATTCTATCGACTTGCATAAACTGACCAACTTCTTGAGTTGCAGTCTTAAAAATCGCGTTGATATCGAGAGATTCTCGAATCTTAGCCACCACTTCAAACAGTATCCGCTGTTGCTCGGCTGCCCACTGCAAATCAACTGATTGCTGCCGCGTTTTAGCCAACAAATCTGCTTGTTCTAATCCTGCACTCAACTGAATTCCAACTTGCGTAGCAAACTGAATTTCCGAAGTGTTCCAATGGCGCAAACCGCTGCACTGGTGCACGCACAGCAAACCCCAAAGTTCGCTGCCATTCATCAGCGGCATAATCACCTGAGCTCTAATTTGAAATTGAGCTAAAAGAGCAGCATGGCAGTCTGAAAGTCCAGCATTTTCGACATCTGGTAGCACTTTAATCTGTCCCTGACTATATTTTTTGGCATAGTTTTCGCTAAAGAAATGATCGCGAACTTTTACATTCATTGCCGAAGAAAAACCAGGCAAAACATCTTCGGTAATAAATTCGCCTTCATTAAAGTTTAAACTAGAATCAAAGCGATAAATGCCAACTCTATCTGCCTTTAATATCCGCCGCACTTCTGTAGTTGTAGTACGAAAAATTGTATCTAAATCGAGAGATTGTCGAATCTTAGCAACTACCTCAAACAGTATTCGCTCCTGCTCTGCTACCCGCTGCAACTCAACTGCTTGCTGCTGAGTTTGAGCGAGCAAATCTGCTTGTTCTATGGCGATACTGAGCTGCGCGGAAATTTGGGTAGCAAACTTAATTTCGGAAGATTCCCAGTTGCGGGGAGCCGAACATTGGTGTACGCACAGCAACCCCCAAAGGTCGTTGCCTTTCATAATCGGTGCAACTAAAGTAGCTTTGACCTGAAATTGCTCCAAGACTTGCTGAAAGCAATCTTGCAGTCCGGCTTGTCTGATGTCGGACATGGCGTGAACTCGCCCCTGAGAGTAGAGATTGGCGTAGTTTTCTCCAAAGCAGTGATCGTGGACTTTGACTGCCATTGCTGACACAAAATCTGGCAAAACATCTTCGGCAACGAATTCGCCATCGTTAAATTCTGATGCGGAATCGAAGCGGTAAACCGCAACTCTATCGGCATTTAAAGCCCGCCGCACTTCCTGGGACATCGTGCTAAAAATTTTGTTCAATTCGAGGGATTTCCGCATTTTTGCTACCACTTCAAACAGCACTCGCTGCTGTTGGGTCAACTGCTGTAGTTGAGCGGTGCGCTTTTGAACTTGATTTTCTAAATTTGTGTTAAGTTCTTCTATTTGTTGATCTAGTTGGTAGTGGTTAATAGCATTAGAAAAGTGGGTGCTAAAAATTTGGAATAATTCGATTTCTTCAGTTTTCCATTCGCGAATTTGGGCAGTTTTTGACTCTTTCCACGCTTCAAAAGAGATCCGAGATTGGGCAAGCCGCCCGTCGCTATCAAACTGTCTAGCCCAGAGAGTTTCGGTGTCAAATTCTTCTCGAAAAATGGTCAAGTAACCGAATATTTGCTGGCGGGTTCTGAGCGGTACGATTAAAATGCTGCGAATTTTAGTCGATCGAAATGCAGGTTGTAGGCTTCTCAAACTGCTAATTTGGTACAAGTCGGGAATTGCCCAAACCTGTTGCTCGCCGGATTTAAAATATTCGTGCCAGACGCTGTATTGCTCCACCTGCGGGTATTTTGCCGAAATTGGCATTTTCGGCTCTGAGCCGCAAGTGTAGACTGTGAGTTCGCCAGTGGAGTTATCCGAATAGGGAACTAGATTCGGAACTTTGCTGCTGTCGGAAATGAATGGTGTGGCGAAAATGCACAGCCTGCCGCCGCCGGCGTCTAGTGCTGCTACCGATTCTGCCAAAGCTGTTTGGAGTTCAATCGCTGGCTGGGAGTTAAGGGCTGCGGCGACGCGGTTGACTGCGGCTTCCCGTTGAGCTTTAGCCCTCGCTCGCGCGAGGAGGGTTGATTGGGCTATGGCGACGCCGAGCTGATCTGCCACCATCTGAACGCCTTGGAGTTCGTTTTCTGCCACACTCCGGGACTCGGAGTGGTGAGATACCAACAACCCCCAGAATTCTTCGCCGTGAAAAATTGGTACTACCAAGCAAGCCTTGACGCCCAGTGCAGTCAAGTATTCAGCGTGGCAGGGGTCAACCGCACGAAAGCGGATTTCGTCGTCGGGCAGCAGTTGGCCGGAAACCGCCTCGCGGCGCGGACTTTGGCCTAGCAGCCCGGAATCTATATCGACGATTGATCGCACCTGTAGTTGCGCGAACATTTCGCGGGCGTGAGGGGGAATATCGTCTGCTGGAAAATGCAGCCCTAATAGGGATGGCAAGCGGTTGCCGTTAATTGATTCGGCAATAACTTCACCGCTACCGTCGCTATGAAATTTGTAGATTTTTACTCTGTCTGTTCCCAAGAATGATTGAACTTCCGCTGCTGTTGCGCTCAGAATTTCGGGTAGTTCTAGAGAGCGGCGAATGCGGTTGGCGATGCGATCGAGCAAATTTGCTCGATCGAACGTCATCTTGAGATTTTCGATCTTTAATGAGTCCATTATTAATCTTTTGCTTTCCTAGCAATAACAGTAAGCGGCCCAAAAGTTTTGTGCCTGTTAAAAAATTCGGCAAGCACAGCCATTTAATAAAATATAAATATCCTGATGGCGATCGTCGATTAGTTTTGCACCTGTAGCGATCTGCCTTAAAACTGCAACTTTTCAGTGCAACTTTCCATTGTATGGGATTAAAACTTTTGTACTTTAAATATAAACTTTGTAGACCCTGCCTTGCAAGCTCTTTACCCCAACGGATTAAACTTGTCAAGTTTCAAGACTTGCAGAGTCATTCACCGCCACCGATGAAGATCGCACCGAAATATTTCAGTCCTGGATGCAAAAGCTGGCTCAGGAACGAGCTTACGGAAAGAAACAGCATGGAATTCAAAAGGTTAACTCAGAAACCCGGTTTATACTTCTAGGATTGGATCTGCTGCTAATGGGCTTGGAGAACAGTCGATCGACAATCCGTAGCTTTTTCAGATATTATTAGGTCAAAAAAAGCTCCTGCAGTTAAGCAGGAGCCTTTTTCAACTAGACAATCAAATCAGAAATAAATTCGATCGATTAGTCTAAGTCTGGCATAGCCAGCACTGGTTCATTTTCGCGATCGATACCCTTCTCAAAGCCAGCGACAGCCGCGCGAGCGCGACCAGCGTGCCACAAGTGGCCGACCAAGAAGAAGAAACCCATCACAAAGTGGAAACAGGACAGCCAAGAACGAGGAGAAGTGAAGTTAAACGAGTTAACTTCAGTCGCCACACCGCCCACAGAGTTCAAAGAACCCAAAGGAGCGTGAGTCATGTACTCAGCCGCGCGGCGAGCTTGCCAAGGCTGAATGTCATTCTTGATTTTGTTCAAGTCCAAACCGTTAGTACCGCGCAAGGGTTCCAACCAAGGGCCTTGGAAATCCCAGAAACGCATCGTTTCACCGCCGAAAATAATTTCGCCAGTAGGAGAGCGCATCAGGTATTTACCCAGACCGGTGGGGCCTTGTGCAGAACCGACGTTAGCACCCAAGCGTTGGTCGCGGATCAGGAAGGTCAAAGCTTGCGCTTGAGAAGCTTCCGGGCCCGTCGGGCCGTAGAATTCGCTGGGGTAAGCAGTGTTGTTGAACCAGACAAAGCAACAAGCGATGAAGCCCATCAGGGACAAAGCGCCCAAGCTGTAAGACAGGTAAGCTTCGCCCGACCAGATTAAGGCGCGGCGAGCCCAGCCGAAAGGCTTGGTCAAAATGTGCCAAACACCGCCAGCGATACAAATCAGGCCGAGCCAGATGTGACCGCCGATGATGTCTTCCATGTTGTTGACGCTGCAAATCCAGCCTTCGCCACCAAAAGGAGAGCGAGTCAAGTAGCCAAAAATCACAGCCGGGTTGAGAGTGGGGTTCGTGATAATACGCACGTCGCCGCCGCCTGGAGCCCAAGTGTCATAGACACCGCCGAAGAACATGGCCTTAGCTACCAGCAGCAGAGCGCCGCATCCCAACAGAATCAGGTGGTAGCCGATGATATTGGTCATCTGGTTCTTGTCTTTCCAGTCGTAGCCGAAGAACGAAGAGTATTCTTCGAGAACTTCTGGGCCGCGAACGGCGTGATAAATGCCGCCCAAACCGAGAACAGCAGATGAAATCAAGTGAAGAACGCCGACTACGAAGAACGGGAAGATATCAGTGACTTCACCGCCGGGGCCTACGCCCCAACCCAAAGTAGCGACGTGGGGCATCAAAATTAAGCCCTGTTCGTACATGGGCTTTTCTGGGATAAAGTGAGCGACTTCAAACAAAGTCATTGCACCGGCCCAGAACACGATCAAGCCAGCGTGAGCGACGTGTGCGCCCAGCAGTTTGCCGGAGAGATTGATTAAACGAGCGTTGCCAGACCACCAAGCGAACCCGGAGGATTCTTGGTCGCGACCGCTTGCGTAGGAATTAGAGAGCGTTACCACCCGGTAGAACCTCCAACGATTTTAGATTTTGGATTTTGGGTTTTTTTGTTCCCTAGTAGGGCACGGGAGTACCGCACCTGCGCCGGGGAATTGGGATTTGGATTTCAAGTTCAATTTAAAAAATTTAAATTAATCTGAAATCCAAATCCTGATTTTTTTAAAGTGCGTTACCGCGAGGCAGAACTTCTTCAGGGAAGATGAAGTTTTCGTGGGGTTGGTCTGTCGGAGCCATCCAAGCACG
>NZ_JAUBRA010000067.1:0-37896 GCF_036701555.1 Microcoleus sp. Pol10D4 | reverse complement strand
GGATTTAACAAGCTCCTAAATTCACTTATCATGCTTTCCTACTTTTGTCAAGTTCTAATACTGTACCTACGCCCTAGGGTGTCGTCGCCTGCATCGCCTGCGAGAGTGTCGTTGCCGGCTTCGCCGATGAGGGTGTCTTGGTCGTCGCCGCCGTAGATGTTGTCGTCGCCGGTGCCGCCGTAGATTAGGTCGGTGTCTCCTTCTCCGTAGAGTTTGTCGTTTTCGCCTTCGCCGTAGATGGTGTCTTTGTCTTCGCCACCGTACACAAAATCGTCGCCAGCGCCACCGTAGAGTAAGTCTTTGCCTGTTTCGCCAAAAATTGTGTCGTTGCCGTAGCCAGCGTCTCCGGCAACGGTGTCGTCATCGCTACCGGCGTAGATTAAGTCGTCGGCATCGCCACCTCGGATGTAGTCTTGACCGGCTTCACCGTATAGGGTGTCTCGGTCTTGATTGCCGTAGATGCTGTCGCCGCCTTCGCCGCCGTAGATTAGGTCGTTGCCGAATTCGCCGTAGAGTTTGTCGTCTCCACCGAGTCCGTAAATGCGATCGTCCCCAGCATCGCCAGTGATAACGTTAACGGTATCGTTGCCGGTAATATTATCGTCATGCCGAGAACCGGCGACGTTTTCAATGTCGGCAATTTTGTCTTGATTTCCCCAACCGTCGATAGCATCACCTGTTTGTAAATTCACAGTAACGCCGTTCGGGTCGCGGCGGTAGCTGAGAATATCGATGCCTTCTCCGCCGTAAAATGAGTCATTGCCGGCATTGCCAATTAATAAATCGTTGCCTTCTAATGCCCAAATTCGGTTATCTTTTTCGTTGCCAATTAAGATATCTTCAAAGCGAGTACCGATGATGTCTTCTAAGTTTCTCAAAGCATCGGTAGTGCCAAAACCGTCTTTACCAGTACCAGCCGCAATTTCAAAATCCCGTTCGAGTTCCGTGTAGTATTCGCTGGGATTAACTGCGGTGACGAATTCTTTGAAACGTTGGTTGGTGTTGTTGTCGTAGTCGCTATTTTCGTCAATATTAACGATAACACCACTCGGAGAATTGATGTAATTAACGAGATCAACTCCTTCTCCCCCGTCAATTAAATCATCGCCGATTTCTCCGATTAAGGAGTCATTGCCAGTACCGCCAAATAATTCGTCGTTGCCAGCGTTGCCGTTGAGAGTGTCATCGCCGCTTTGGCCTAAAAGTACGTCGTCATCGGCGCCACCAAACAGAGTATCTTTGCCGTCGCCACCATCGATGTAATCTTGACCTTGACTGCCGAAAAGAGTGTCTTCGCCAGCTTGTCCGTAAATATCATCGTCGTCGGCACCGCCATCGATGATGTCTTGGCCGTCGCCACCTTCCAGCCAGTCATTGTTTTCGTTGCCTTGGATAACATCGTTGCCGCCTTGTCCGTAAATTCTGTCATCTCCGGTATTGCCGAGAAGCGAGTCTTGGCCGCTGCCACCGTCGATGAAATCGTCATCGGCATTGCCTTCTATGGTGTCGCTGCCATCTTGTCCGTAGAGGATGTCGTTGCCTTCGTTGCCTTGGATGATGTCGCGGCCGCTGCCACCTTCGGCGTAGTCTTCGCCTTCGTTGCCTTGGATGATGTCGTTGTCGGCGCGGCCGTAGAGTTTGTCATCGCCACTGCCTCCGATGAGGATATCGTTGTCGCTACCACCGTCGAGGATGTCGTCGCCTTCGCGGCCGTAGAGGATGTCGCTGCCGGCGTTGCCGTAGAGGATGTCGCTATCAATCCCGCCGTCGAGGATATCTTCTCCTTCATTTCCTTCTAGGGTGTCGCTGCCAGCTTCTCCGAAGAGTTTGTCATTGCCAGTTTCGCCATAAAGCAGGTCATTGCCAGTTTCGCCATAAAGCAGGTCATTTTCGCTGCCACCGTAAAGAGAATCGTTGCCGTTTTCTCCATTTAAATAATCGTCTCCTTCTTGGCCTCTTAAATCGTCATTGTCATCGCCGCCGTAAGCTGTGTCATTACCAGTGCCACCGTAAAATGTATCGTCTCCTTTTTGTCCCCCAAAAATGTCGTTTCCGCCTTGACCGTAGAAGATATCGGTGTATTCACCGCCAGTCATTGTGTCAGGAGAGGAGGAACCGTTGATGATTTCGATATTTCCAAGAGTGTCTACAGTTTTCGCGCCTTTTACAACAAAGCCATCTTCAACTTTGTAAACATCAGAATCATCAACTGTGTCTGCCCAAACTTTAATTCCACTTTCGCTGGAGGAATAATCAGCAGTATCAGTTCCTCCTTCTCCACCATCCAAAACATCAAATCCGCTATCACCTCTTAAATAGTCATTTCCTTCTTTGCCCTGCAAAACGTCATTTCTCGCGCCACCTACAATCTGATCTTCACCCGTGCTGCCTTCAATCCAGTCATCATGTTCTGTTCCTGCTGCGGATATAGGAGAACTGAAGGTTGTTTTACCCTCGGCAAAATAATATCCACTCAGATTCATTCTTTCAAAAGTCTGTATTAGATCCGTTTGAAAATCATCTCGGTTCAAATATTTTCCTAGATCGTGATTATCCCGAAGAGCTAACTTCCCAGGTAACGTCATAACTTCTTTTAGAGTTTTCCAGAAATTTCTCATTTTATCTTGATTAGATGCTCCTCCTTGAAACTGAAGTTTAGTAATTGGATCTCCAGGATTGTTGTATGATGTAACATATGGAGTCGTCACTCCTTGCGATGTATAGTTAGTCGGCGCACCTAAAGCAAAGACTTTCAGGTTATTCAGACCTGCGTTGACTAATGGATTCATTCTCAATGCGTCTTCAACAAAGAAATTACCTTGAGAATGAGGAATTATAATCAATGAATTTGCATTATTTGACAAGAAATTAGATAAATCTTGCGTAACCCACTGGCTATTAACGCTTTCACTAGCTTTGGACATTCCCTCCGTCCAAAATTGCGTTAATGCCTCTACTAAATCGTTTGGCGGGCTATTTTCATCATAATTATTGGAAAAATCATTGTTTAATCTCTGATCGATATTGTTAAACCCTTGATATTTTCCCACAAAATCAATTACTAATTCCATTGTTGAATCATGGACGCTACGAAGTAAAGAAGGATTGTTTATTATCGCTTGAACATGAGTTTTGTTTTCAATATTATAAAACCATTCATCGCTCAGCCCAGGAACATTTTGATTCCAATAATCAATCGCTGGCTTTAATAAATTATCTACAAAAAAGTCAGCCAAGCCATCAAAAGTATTTTCAAGTCCAGGCGCAAAATTCCAATTTTGCCAGGTAGGCCAGTCACCCGCTCCATTCGGTTCTGATGTGGGATTGTATTGAGGTTTAAAATCAATGGAATTAGGTAAATTAGTTAAGCCTAATACTTCATCAAAACCCTTTCCTTGATCGAAAACATTTTTGGGAGTTAAGATGCCGTTCATCACGACAATTCTAGTTTTACCAGCATCTTCAATGAGTTGAGCGTAAACTTCTTGGAATTCAAAATTAGGAGTAGCCATGATAATTGTCCTCGCGTGGTAGATACAATGTGTGCTGAAAATTGACAAAGCGACTCTATCGACAAACCCGATCGCACTTCTGCACTTCTGCACTCTCTAGCTGTCGTATATCCGTCATTTACCCAAACTGAAGCCTCGCGAAGCGCGATCGCACTTCAACTCTGTTGTCGCAATTACCAGTTCAAATCAACTTAATAAATGCAACCGTGGAAATAGATTAAACCAACATCGGAAGAAGCCCTTTCCAATATCCGTTGGGATGTTGGTTCGGATTTCGATCGGGAAGTTACGCGCGATCGCACTTTTGAATAACTCTCAACAAGTGCGATGAACTTCGTAATTTCCCTTCTGTATATCTATCAGGGTGAGCTCAGTAGTTTTATGCAAAAATCTCAAGTTTTTTTTGTAAAGTTTTGCAAACACTGGTGAAAGTACGGAACAACGAGTGTTTTTGGGATTTCAGGGCGATCGAATCACGCGCTTTCCCACAATCCGGCGGGGAATGAATTCCCCGCCTCATAGCCAAAGTCCTCTCAAAGAGGACTGGTAAATTCTTCAGTCGTCTTCAGACGACTTTCGCTTTGAGGCAGGGGTTTCAACCCTTGCCGGAGTTCGGGATTGCGAGATAGCCGGATTGCGCGATCGATCTGGTTGTTAGCGCCAAAGATCGATCGGCCCTAAAGCCTTTTTGTTGTTCCTATTTACTTATCAGGGTGAGCTCAGTAGTTTTATGCAAAACTCTCAAGTTTTTTTGGTCGAGTTTGGCAAACACTGGGTGAAAGTACGGAACAACGGGTGTTTTCGGGATTTAAGGGCGATCGGTCTTTTAAGTCGTTTTTATCTTTAGGGTGCGTCAGCTACGATTATTTTCGCTTTCTATCAAAAATCTTATCCTTGAGACACCTTGCCAACCAACGGTGCGTCAGAACTCGACTTTTTGTGGCGATCGACAATCTCGCAACTGACGCACCCTACCACTTGCTTTACTGAGGAAATGGAGCTGATTTAGGATGAGTCCCAGCGTAGTAAACAAGCACTTTGCGTTGGTCTTCATCCGGTACATAAAATACTCGGTCTGAGCTGGTTACTTCATACTCCCATGCACCTTTGTAGAGTTTACCTTTTAAAGGAAAAACTCTTTTTGGTTTTCTCACCATTGGCGCATTACATAAATCCTGATAGCACCGACGAGTATTCTCAGGAGCGCGTAACATTAAGGCTTCCCAATCCCGGTTAACCCGTCGGTTTTTCGCTACTACTAACCAGGGCGATGCAGGTACTTGCGCGATAAGTTTGATTTCGTTTTCTTTAGCAGATGGCTTTGTTCGCGGTGCTGTCAGCGGTTCTTCAGGAGGCTCTACCAACTCTGAAAGCACAGGCGCTGGTGCGGTAATTTCGGCTTCCGCTTCAAGAGTTGCGGGTGATGGTGTCGGCTGTTCTTCAGGAGACACCGGGCTTGCCGAATCGTCTGGAATTGGTTCAGAGTGCGTCATACCGAAGCCGATTCGGTAGTGTTTTCTGCGGTCGGTTTTGTCAGTAACACTTCTTCAATTTCATCGCTGAAAGCTGCTGCGAGTTCAGGACTAGAAATTGCGATCGCGCTTTCATGCCATTCATAAATCGTTGCCTCAATCCGATCCCAAGCCGCAGGTTCCGACTCCACAAGACGGTAATCTTTCTCCATTTCTGCGATCAGTTCACTGAGTTCATCCTTGTCAAATTCTTTTAGCCACCCATAGGGATGTTCTGAACCAATCTGTTCTCCCAGACGCAACCGATAAGCAGCGGCCGTCACCTCAAAGACTTTCAGGGAAAGGGCGGCAGCTTTTACCAACAGCGCCATCTCGTCGCGGCGCAGCAAAGCAAAATGCTGGTCGTTACGAGTGATGGTGATAGGATGATCCATCGCCAAATCCAGCACTCTACCTGGTTGCCGGTTCAATTCGGTGGCGGTAATTAATTCATCGCCGTACACCAGGCGCGAAGATTCACTCAGCATAGCTTTTTCACCTCTATCAACATCGGAACGCTTTTCAAGTGGCATACGTATTATTATACGTACTTATCAAGTTTTTTCACTTTTTACAAAGCTTAACATCCTCTTCGTCCGGTCAAATTGACCGCACAGCAAGACTTTCAACCATCTGCTCAAAAAAACTTTCAGAATTTCGCATAAAACTACTGAACTCACCCTGATAAATAAATGTAGGAACAAAGTTGCGGCCGCACTGAACTATGAATGACGATTCTAACCCCTCCGAGGGGGAAGACCACTTATCCGACGAATCCGATGCTGTTGGGTGCTCAGTAAAATCGGAAAAGTTCGATCGAGATCCCGCCCACCAGCAAATCGTCGAACTCGTCACCAAAGCTTGCCAGCATCCCCTCGGCAGTCCCCAGCGAGGTCGTTTCTTGCATCGACTGATTCTAGAGATTCTCAAATCGGGCAAACTCTGGAAAGAACACACACCTTACTATGAAGAGGCACTGAACAAGACATGGATCTATCTGTCTCGAAATTTATGTGAAGCTACCACAGCAAAACGACCTTACGATCCCGAAGAAAGCCTGATTACGACTTGGTTAAATCCCTATCTCAAAAAGCGGCTGTTAGATTATCGCCTTGCCCAACAAAAAGAAAAGCAAAAACAAAAACCCCGTCAAATAGTGTCCTTAGAAGGAGAACAAGACGAAGAAAATGTCAATTCAATTGAAAAATTACCAGCAGAAGCGGATTCAACTTTCTATGTTGAAGAAGTTATAGAATGGATCGAAACCGATCCAAATAACGAGTTAAAAAGCAGACACGTTAGAGGCAAACCGCAGATAAACTGCCAAGTTTTATTGCAGCGCCGGTGTTTGTACGGTCAAAGTCTTCAAGAACTCGCAAAAGAGTTTGGCTGCGCGCATTCTACTTTATATCAATTGTTCAACAATGACTGTCGTCATCTGCTGCAAAAATTTTGCGAAGACCAAGGATATCAAACTTTAAATATACCAGGAGTGTACCAGAACAATGAACCATAACAACCTTTGGGAAATCGAATCTTTGCCGATGCCAATTACTCAGAAGGCACTGCAACTTGCTCAGCAGTTTGCCACCCAACAGCGCCACCCGCAAAGGCACGAGCAAGTTTATCTCAATACTTTGGCAGTGCTGGCAGTTCGCGATTATCTAAAAATTATCGATATTGAAACTGATTTGACTCAATGCGATAGCTGGAATCCCGTAATTCGCCTGTTTGCAGATGCAGCAGATTTGTATGTTAAAGGATTGGGAAAAATCGAATGCCGTCCGATTAACAATCGGCCTCAAAATCAAGAAAATGACCATAATTCATCTGCACATCCGCCTGAGATTTGCCCGGTGCCGGTGGAAGCAAGGGCAGAACGCATCGGCTATATTGCAGTAGAAATTGATGAGGAGGAAAAGGAAGCGAGATTGCTTGGTTTTTCTCCAACTGCGGAGGAGGGAGAATTATTATTAAGTAAGTTGCATTCGCTGGATGATTTCTTAGAGCATCTAGAACATTTGTTTGACTCTAAAATTAACCTGCGTCAGTGGTTGGTAAATGTATTTACTTCTGACTGGCAGCCTTTTGAAGCGGTATTTAACCCGCAGCCACAAAGTTCGACCCTGGAGATTAAAAATCCGGTTCCATCAAATTTTAGAAATTGGCTTAAGGATGTTGTTGAAACAGGCTGGCATAAAATTGAACAAGGTAAGGAAAATTTAGAAAATCTGATTTTTCCTGACAAAAACCCCAGTTTTGCGTTGCGAGGAGGTGGTCATTCGAGAGCCGAGTCTCGCTCGCAGAGCCGTCAAAGCAATATCAATAGGTTTCCTGAAGCTGATGTCACGCGGGCAAAGTTGATTGACTTGGGGATGCGTTTGGGAAGGACGAGTGTTGCTTTGTTGGTTGCTATTACCGAAGAGGACGATCGACGAATCAAAGTTCGCATTCAGTTGCATCCCGTCGTTGGTCAAAAGTTTCTGCCGCCAGAACTCAAATTAGCGCTGGTATCGGATACTGGGGAAACTTTACAGCAGGCAGAATCAACCGCCCAAAGTAGTTTGATCCAAATGAAGGATTTTAAAGTTTTACCACAAACTAACTTTAGTGTCAAAGTGGCGATCGACAATTTGAGCATACAGGAAAATTTTGTTGTATAATCTCAATCAACTGTACTCATTGCTAATTTATGCTCAGGGTAGTTAACTTAGATTTTGGATTGGGAAACTTAATCGAAGGATTTCCCTATGTCACAGCCAGGTTAGATATTCAAAAATCAAACAGGAAATTTCAAAGTAGCTTAGGGCCGGCTCCTAGAGTTAAAGAGCTTTATGAAAAACGGAAATTTCTTTATGAGACGCTTTACTCTGGTAGAGCAGAACCTCGCATCGAAATTCTTGAATCCGGCGTCAACAATTTCTCAGATGCCACTCTAGCCGATATCGATCGAGGTTTAAAAGAAAATATTAATCAGTGGCTCAGGAGTAGCGAATTTTTTAATAAAATAGAGAAAGCGCTCCGAACAGAATTACATCCCTCCGATCAGATTCAGATATTTATTGAAAGCGATAATCTTGATATATTGCTGCTGCCTTGGGAGTCGTGGCACTTCTACGAAGATTTCCCTTACTGTGAAATAATTGGGAGTACATTAGAATATCCAAATGCAGCTCCTAAAGCGGTCACAGGAGGATTACTCAGAATATCTCAACTCAGAATTTTAGGTGTTTTGGGAAATAGTAGGGGTATCAATGTTAAAAAAGATGAAAAACAACTTAGACGGCAACTGGGCGATCGCTGCTATATCAAATTTCTTGACGAGCCGGAACCAGAAGAATTAAATAACAAGCTTGTAGATGAAAAAGGCTGGCAAATTTTATTTTTTGCAGGACACAGTGACAGCGATGATAATGCGAAAAATGGGTTTCTGCATATCAATCAAAAACCTTACAATAATACTATCACAATAGCAGACTTAAAAGAAGGTTTGAAAAAAGCTATTGACCGAGGATTGCAGTTGTTAATTTTTAATTCTTGTAAGAGTTTAGCATTAGTACGGGATTTAGCGGCTGAAGGTATTTCTTTGCCGCCAATGATTGTGATGCGAGAGCCAGTACCAGACAAAGTAGCTCATGAGTTTTTAAAGTTTTTTTTGAAATATTTGATTGAGGGAGAGATATTGTTTGTCGCAGTGCGTAAAGCTAAGGATGAACTGAAAAGGTTTGAGAAATCTTCGGGATTCCCGGCTGGTGCGAGTGGGATTCCGATGCTTTGTCAGCATCCAAATTTTGAAGCATTTACTGTGCTGGAATTAGAGCGCGATCGCCCTGTGGTTCCTGCAGGAGATGTTTTGGGTGATACTGCGATCGCGCGCCTAAATAGCGATATCTCTATTATGAGATCTAATTTGATGCGACGCCTGGGAATCGGTTTAGCTACTACCGCTAGCAGTTATATGTTAATCGGTCCAATTATTGCCCCAGTTGCCAATCAACTTGGTATAAGAAACCACCGTTTGAATAAACCTTTAATAGCTAAATCATACTACAGTTTAGCAACTTTAATAAACCTCAATTATGCACAGCCTTACTATAATTTATCTATATTGTGCGACCAATTGAATGAGGATGAATGTGCGTCTAACGCAATGCAAAACGCAGTATGGCGGGGGCTTCCTGATGCTTATGCTCAAAGATCGCGATCGCTACTGCTCGATAATAAACACGAAGAAGCTTTAAAAGCGATCGCCCTTTGTTTGGCAAACACTCAACACGACGGAGTAAAAGCCGCTTGTTTTAAAAATCGGGGTTGGGCGCGGTTTAAACAAAAGCAATATGACGCTGCTGAAGCAGATTTAAGAATAGCAATAGGATTCAGAGGCGATAGCCCTGAAGCTCAATGCCTTTTAGCACAGGTTCTCGAAATCAAAGGTAAGCCGCAAGCAGCCTTAGAAGCCTGGAATCAGGCGCTTAAATATTCAGATTACCGCGTGCCGAAACAAGATGAATGTATCCAGATTGCCCAGCAACGTTTACAAGCAAAAGGAAATATCAAGTGAAAATCAGGATTGCAGTTTTTATAGCTTTAAGCTCGATCGCAACTACCGCACTAGCAGCCAGTAACAGAATCTCCAACGGACTGATTATCCATACTAGCGGAGAAGTTGCGATCGAGCGCCAAGACGGGCGAATTGTCGGCCCTACCAGCGGTACGCGGCTTTATCCGGGAGACAAATTGCGAACAGCACAAAACGCCCAACTGACGATCCAATGTGCAGATTTGGGAATTAAGTCGATCGCACCGGGTGAAAACCAATTGAATAGCTGTTTGTTAGCCAAAGAAGAGTCGGAATCTGATTGCAGCCGCGACTTGATTAAATGTCCCGATCGCGGCGATGATAAAATTGCTTGGAATAGCGCGCCAATTCCTTATATTATCAGTCCGCAGCGCACGAAATTGCTCGACAGCAAGCCTATTTTGCGGTGGAATCCGGTTGGTGGTGCTACTAGCTATAAGTTGAGCCTCCGGGAAAATGGAGCGAAATTAAACTGGGAAATGACTGTTAGCGGTACTGAGGCTGTCTATCCGGGAGAACCGGCGCTGAAACCGGGTGTTAGGTACCGATTGATTGTCGAGGCGAATACAGGTGCTTCTTCAGAAAGTGCCGTGGGAGAAGGAGATACAGAGTTTAGCTTGCTGGATGAGAAGCAAGTTGAGGCTGTTAAGGATGCGGTTGGGGCGATCGACAAACAAGTACCTAACGAAAACGCCAAAAAATTAGCAATTTCTAGCGTTTATCTTAACACAAACTTGATTGCCGAAGCCAGAGAAATTTTAGAAAATTTACAAAAAACAGGCGTGGAAACACCGCCCATTTATCGCACATTGGGCGATCTGTATCTGGAAAAGCTACAACTGGTTCCCCAGGCTGAAGTCTACTATTCCAAGGTAATTAATACGGCGAAACCTGACGATATTGAGGAGTTGACAGCCGCTCGATACGGATTGGGGCAAGTTCATTCAGCCCTGAGAAATAATCTGGAAGCTATGAAATATTTGCGAATGGCAAAAGATGGATATACAACTTTGGGAGATTTGCCTATGGCGGAAAAGATTGAGAAGCAATTGCGAGATTTGCAAAGGAGGGAACAGAGGAAATAGTAACTGGCTGTGATGTTAATTCCGGCAGGGAATGAATTCCCTGCCTCAAAGCAAAAGTCCACTAAAGTGGACTGATATCAAACTTTTTTCTACAGTCCTCTTCAAAGGACTTTCGCTATTAGCCAGGGGTTGAAACCCCTGGCGGACTCGCGGGATGTGACGTTAATTCCGGCAGGGAATGAATTCCCTGCCTCAAAGCAAAAGTCCACTGAAGTGGACTGACATTAAACTTTTTCTACAGTCCTCTTCAGAGGACTTTCGCTATTAGCCAGGGAATTCATTCCCTGGCGGATTGACGGACTTTGGGACTGTCAGAGGGCGCTGGCGGACTTTCGCAATTATCAGAGTGTACGAGATATCATCTACTAACAAAACCATGAAATCAACACACAAAAAACCCCGCTTTTTCCTAACATTCCTCTCCTTCACCACCTTAGCAATGTGGGAAATAGGACTTTTCTCCGCATCCCAAACAGCCACAGCCCAAATTACCCCCGCAACCGACGGCACTAATACTCAAATTACTCCCAGCGGCAACCAATTCAACATCAACGGCGGCCAACAATCCGGCGACGGTGCAAATCTCTTTCACAGTTTCCAAGAATTTGGTTTAACTCAAGGGCAAACTGCCAATTTTATATCAAATCCCAATATTCGCAATATTTTAGGGCGAGTTGTCGGCGGCGATGCTTCGTTGATTAACGGATTAATTCAAATAACGGGCGGCAATTCCAATTTATTTTTAATGAATCCGGCGGGGATTGTTTTCGGAACAAATGCCAGTTTGAATGTGCCTGCTGCTTTCACTGCGACTACTGCGACGGGCATCGGTTTTGGCAATAACTGGTTTAGTGCGGCTGATACTAATAATTATACTCAATTAGCCGGAAATCCTAATACTTTTGCTTTTACAAATACGCAACCAGGCGGAATTGTCAATTTAGGCAATTTGGCAGTGGGACAAGGGCAAAATTTAACTTTATTGGGCGGCACGGTTTTGAGTACGGGACAACTTTCTGCACCGGGAGGAAATATTACTGTTGCGGCTGTACCGGGTGAGAGTTTAGTCAGAATTAGTCAACCGGGAAATCTGTTGAGTTTGGAGATTCAACCGCAATCTGTAGCGGGGAGTTTGCCTCAAAATTGGGTGTTGCCAGTTGCATCTTTGCCCCAGTTGTTGGCGGGCGGCGGGGGAAGTGCAACGGGGGTGACAGTCAACGCTGGAGGGCAAATAGAATTAACGGGTGGTTTGCAGGTAGAGAATGGAGATGTCGCTGCTAAAGAAGTAAGTGCGGAGACTGCAACGCTGTCAGCTAATCGCAATTTGACATTAGTTGAAAGTCAGTTGCGTACAACTGGCGATTTAAATTTGTTGGCTGACGATACAGTGCGGGTGCGCGATAGTGTGGCAAATCCGTTTGTGGCTAATGCTGGCGGCAATCTCTACATTCAGGGAAATCAAAGTATCGATCTTTTGGCGCTGAATCATCTTTCGCAAACGCCTTTTGTCAGCGGCGGAAATTTGACGTTAGTGAGTGATGGCATTATATCTACAGATGCTCACTTTCGCAGTGGCAATAATATGTCAATTCTCGATTTATCAGGTAGACCTGCTAATTTTATTAGTTTATATGATCCAATATTTACGCAGCCCAATGACTATATCTCTGGGGGATATACGGGGGCTTCCCTCAAGGTAGATACGACTTCAGGTACTGGAAGTATTACTTTTAACGGTGGGATTTCAATCACAAGTCCAGATGCAGCTTTTGCTAATGCTTCTCCTGGTACAGATGAATTTATTTTAGCTACTTCGCGCTCTATAATTTTGCGTTCGGGTGGCAACATTCAAGTAGGAGGAATTTACAATTATAACAACCTGCCCAACAACGTAGGTCCTATAATTATGCAAGCTACAGGCAATATTCAAGCGGGAGTTATTTCAGTCTATAATATAGCCGGTGATGCTGGTTATATATCTTTGAGTGCAGGGGGAAATATTTCAACAAAAGGACTTCTTGCTAATAATATTTCGGGTAATGGCGTTGGCGGTGATATTACTGTGAATGCAGGTGGCAGCTTTACTTTTATAGCAGGCAATACACCAGGTGCGGAAAATATAACTACTTCCGCACCTAATGGAGGGGGTAATATTACCATTAAAGCAAAAAACGATATCTCGATCGGCTGTGCTACTTTCTGGTTTTGTTTAGAAACTGTTAGTAGGGATAATGGTTTCATCAAGGCTAATGGAAATAGCGGTAATGTTAGTATCATCAGCGAACAGGGTTCTATTATTTTCCAGACTCCCAGATCTATAGATACGAGTAATAACGCTTCTGTCGGCATTCCTGGCTCTGTCAATGTACAAGCAAGAGGGAATATTACTTTAGGTGAGATATTAACCTACAGTGAAGACCCTTCACCATCTGATGGTGCAAATATCAATATTACGAGCGTAAATGGCAATATCCAGCTTGGCGAAATCAATAATTCTTCAGACGGCGGTAATAGCGGCAATATTAATCTCTCTACCAGTGGAAATATTATAACAGGTAACGTATTAAACTATGGTAAATTGCAAGGCGGAATTGTTAATTTTACTAGCACGAATGGCAGTATCACTATAGGAAAATTAAATGCAACCAGCTCTCAGGATTCAGGAAATGCTACGATTTTTCTACCGGACAATGGTGGGTCAATTACTTTGAGTGCCGATCGCAATATTATAACTGGCAATCTCACTGTAACGGCGAATCAAGACGGCGGCCCGATCGCACTTACGAGCACTGCCGGTTCCATAAATACCGGAACGATCGATGTCACGGGCGATCGCGCTGCTGGAAATATTACCATTCAAGCCAGCACCGGCATCACAACACCGACAACAGGAACCGCGATCGCAGGTGATTCTGCTAAGGGCAATGGCAGCAATGTTACTTTATCTACTGCCAGCGGTGACATTAATATAGGCGATGTATTAGTATCGGGAATCCAGGGCGGAAATCTAAAGTTTACTAACAGCAACGGCAATATTACTACAGGTCAGCTATTGACAAGTTATGACGGTTCATCTCCCGATCTTAAAACTAACACAGGCGGCAATGTTAATCTAAATGCTGGGGGAAATATTACTACCAGCGACATCCGGGCGATCGGCAATCAAGACGGCGGCTCAATCACGTTTAAAAGCGGCGGGGCGATCGACACTACCGCCGGAATCATCAATGCGATCGGGGGCAACAACGGCGGCAATATTTCCCTCGAAGCCGCAACCAACATCAGTACAGCAGGAATTGGTAGCGCTTTATTATTAAGTGGCTTCAACGCCAATAGCGGCAATCTTCGCATTCAAAGCGGCGGTAATATCGACACAACTGCCGGCCCAATTATTACCGCTGCGGCTAATGGTAAGGGCGGAGATATCACCATAAATGCTCAAGGAACTATTTCGACATCGGATATTAATTCCCGCACTTTCGCTCCCAGTATTACTGTGAGTGGTGGCAATATTGATGTTAAGGCAAATGACTCTATTACTGCCAGTGGCCAGATCGAAACCAACCGCAATAACATTACTTTTAACGCTCCGGTAACATTAGGTGACAACCTGTCGGTCAAAATCTTAGATACTGGCGATATTACTTTTAAGTCTACTGTTGACGGGCCTTACAGTCTTACTGTTCAACCCCAGGCGGGAAGTGTGGATTTTGGTAAAGATGTTGGCAAAGCGACTGCCCTCAACAGCATCAATATTGAAGATGATATCACCAAAAATTCCGGTGCAATTAACATTTTTACTACGAATAATATTACCGCCCAAAATATTAAGTCAGCGACCGGAATTTCTTTGGATAGCGACAAAGGAGAAATCACCACAGGTGATCTCGATGCGACTTCCCCTAACACTGGCGGTAATATTGCTTTGAGCGCTGGAACTAATATTGCTGCGGGCGATATCAATACCTCGTCTGCTGGTAATGGTGGCAGTATCTTGCTCGACGCTACCGGAAGTATTACTGTTGGTGAAATTGACTCTTCGGCGCAGGGGAATGCAGGGAATGTCACGGCTTATAACCGCAGTGCCGCGGGCAATATTACGGTGAGTCAAATTAACGCTCAAAGTAGTCTCGGCAAGGGTACGGGAGGCAATGTCGAGATTCGGATGGGAAGGTTTTTTCGATCGCTCAATTCCTTCACAGACAGCAACGGCATTAATGCTAGCATTTCTACCGCTGGAAGTCCTGGAGATAGCAGCGGCGGTACTATAATTATCCGCCACGGAGGCGCAGGATTAACGCCGTTTATTGTCGGTGATTCTGCCACAAATGGAACGGCGGGTGCAATTACTAGGGGAAATTCTGATCCTATTCAAACAATTTTGCCGTATATTGCCTATCCTTATACTCACAAACAGGATGGCGATCACATTCAAATTATTTCCGTACCGCCGCCAATAGTTGCACCGACACCCGCAGCTACTCCCACGCCCGCACCGACACCCACAGCTACTCCCACGCCCGCACCGACACCCGCAGCTACTCCCACGCCCGCACCGACACTCGCAGCTAATCCCACGCCCGCACCCACAGCCGCAGCTACTCCAGCGCCTGCACCCACAGCCGCAGCTACTCCAGCGCCTGCACCCACAGCCGCAGCTACTCCAGCGCCCGCAGGCACGCCCTCCCCGCAAATCCAACCGCGTTTACCCCTCGCACCTTCGGCAACACCGGAAAGCTCGATCGCACCATCCCCAACACCGGAAAGCTCGATCGCACCTTTCCCAATTCCCCAAATATTTATCCCACCTTCGGCAACACCCCAAACTTCGATCGCACCTTCGGCAACACCCGATCCGATACCTGGTTTTCCCCTCAACATCCAACTACCTGAATTGCCCGATTCATTCGTACTGCCACCCCGCGCGCGCCCCACACAGCCCTCAACACCCACAACCCCAAACGCTGCTGCCCGCATAGCTTCGAGGCCTACCCTTCCCTCTGTTTCCCAAATCAACTCCTCCCTCGGCACTCAACCTGCGATCACCCCCCAACCTTCAAACGCACCAAATCCCGCGCCCGCAGCCCCTATTGCCTCTGTAACCCAGCCTGTAACTCAGATTCAGCCAGCACCTGCAAGCTCGATCGTACCCGCGCCTGCAAGTGCGATCGTACCTGTGCCTGCAAGTGTGATCGTACCCGCGCCCGCTGTCAGCCAAAGCCAAACTCCCCAACAAAATTTAGCTTTTTTAATTGGCGATTTATTGGGTGCTGAAACTTCTATTAGCCAAAATGCTGAAACGGGAAATACCGAATTAGATTGGCAGCGTAACAATGAAACAATTATCTCCCTAGAACTTCCTTACACCCCGTCAGTTAACACCATTGCCGGAGCCGAAGCTAATAACCCGATTTCCACACAGACATCTACTGACAATTTAACTGTTTCAGTCGCAGAAACTCCGCCGGAAATAATCGAGCAAACTCCTAGTTTACCGATTGCTAATTCTGAACCATTTGATTTCAATCTTTCTGATGTTTGGGAGAGAATAGCTGCAATAAATACAGCGCCAGTTCAAGATTCACCGACTATTACTCTAGCGCCCGCACCAATTCCCGCACCAACTCCAATTCCCGCACCAACTCCAGCCCCCGCAACAATTCCCGCACCCGAACCAACTCCAACACCCGCACCAACTCCAGCGCCCGTAACAACTCCGATCGCAGAAAATCCCTTACCTGCAGATATCCCAAATCTCTTTCCCTCACAAATTAGCAGGTCGCTCGTCGAACAAACTTTAGAACAAGGCAATGCTAATGATGCTATTGCTCTAATTGACCAACTCTTTGAGCAAGACTACGAAAATTATTATGGGGAAAACTTTACAGATAAAAAAATTAACGTTCAATATCTGAGAGAAACTCTGAAAACAATTAAGGAAGAAACCGGGAAGCAAGCTGTAATTGTTTACGCTGTGGCAGGAATCAGAGACTTGTGGCTAATTTTAGTAGTTCCAGATGGCCCTCCAATTATCAAAAAAGTCGCGATCACCACAATAATAGAATTAAAGAAAACTGTGAAATATTTGCAGGAATATTTAGGGAATCCTTTGGATTCGCAAGATACAAGATATTTGCCAAGCGCCCAGGAACTTTACAAATGGTTAGTTGCACCGATTTCTCAAAATTTAGAATCATTAAATATCGACACGCTCATTTTTGCATTTGATGCCGGTTTGCGCCAATTGCCCATAGCAGCTTTGCACGATGGCAACCAATTTTTAATAGAAAAATACAGTCTAGGTTCAATTCCCAGCATCAGCTTGACTAACACCAATTATCAAAGTTTGCTGAATGCCGAAGTTTTAGCAATGGGTGCTTCAGAGTTTCCACACACCAAGAAAGAACGTTTGGCTGCGGTGCCGATCGAATTATCTGCGATCGCCGGGAGGAGAACAGAAACGCAAAATCCAGCAGCATTTCCCTTGTGGCAAGGCCGCTCTTTTCTCAATCAAGAATTTACCCTGCAAAACCTGAGAAAACAGCGAGAACAACAGGCATTTGAAATCGTTCACTTAGCTACTCACGCCAGTTTTCCTCAAGGCGAAAACGGACGCAAGGAAGCTGAGATTCATTTGTGGGATCGCTCTTTGGCGCTGGATGAATTTAGATCGGCGAAGTGGTACCATCGCCAACAAGTCGAGTTATTAGTGCTGAGTGGGTGCGAAACTGCGATCGGGGACAATACAGCAGAAATGGGATTTGCTGGACTGGCTGTCCGCAGCGGTGTAAAATCAGCTTTGGCGAGTTTGTGGAAAGTTAATGATATCGGCACTTTGGCGTTGATGACCGAGTTTTATGGCAATTTGCGAGCGGAAAACATTAAAGCTGAAGCCCTCAGAAAAGCTCAACTGGCAATGATCCACAAACAAATTGTAGTAAAAGACGGTCAATTGCGGGGAACTCAAGGCGCGATCGACATTAATCAAGCCACACAAGTAGCAAATGCAGATTTCTCTCACCCGACGTTTTGGGCCGGATTCACAATAATTGGCAGTCCTTGGTAAATTAATTGGAGATTTGATATTCACCAGTGGTAAGGTGTAAGGCTAGACGCACCCCACATTGACTGGCGGGATTTTCCAAAAAGTAAATGTATCCCTGACGACTATCTTTTTATGTCATAAATTTGCTATGAATAGCAAAACTAAACACTAGCGGGGCAAAACCTGTGAGCAAGTTTGATAAAATATTCAATTCAGAAGACCAATCCGAAGCAAGCTTGACTTTAGAAGAATCCGTAGCAGCGGTAGCATTTGTGGCAGCAGAGGCAAATTCCCCTGATACGGATGCTGATATCTTAGAAAGCATACTTTGGGAATCAGAAATATTTGCTGAATACTCGGAAGATGATATGTCAGCAATGTTTCAAAGACTCGCCGGTATTGTCGCCCAAGACGGTTTAGGAGCATTATTTAATACTGCTGGGGAATCCATGCCCGATGAGTTAGTTTTGGATACTTTTGCAATAACCGCAGCAATGTTTGTCGCAGATGGCGAAATCTCTCAGAAGCACCAGGCTTTTCTTCAGGAATTCCAACAAGCATTAGGTGTGGAAGACGAGGAAGCAGCAGAAATTATTGAGGATGTAATTGCTGCTTACTCGGAAGTAGAGGGCGAAGAGTCTGATTTCGATGCGGCATGGTACGTATCTCCTGAAGGCAATTTTAGCGTTCCCATTCCAGTGGACGATCAACGAGGCGGTAAAATTGATGAGCAAGAAGGCTGTGTCGCATTTTCTGACGACTTTGGCGTTTTGCTGAAAATTGATTATTTCCCTGTTGCTGGTGAAGTTGAAGAAACAATCGAGTCGGTTGGCGAGGAAGGTTATCTCAAGTCTTTTCTCGACAATTTTGTTTCTCAGGCAATTCTTGCTAATGTTCCCAATTCTAAGTTACTCCACGCGGAATATTTAGAAGATGAAGAAGCTTATTTCGTGGTTTTAGATTTGCCTGCGGGTGCAACTATCAGCGTACAAGAAAACGATCGCCCTCTGACTCGACTGGATGCTTACCGGGGACTTATGGCTTTTATTGCTGATGATTTTTGCTACACGGTAAGCTGTCAGCGCATTTATCAGGAGGGGGATGAATTGGGTTCCCTGGAGTCGGAAGTTGAGGGAATTATGAACAAGATTTTTGAGTTTATTGAGACAATCGAATTCGGGCCGATCGAATAAAAAGGACTTGTTTAGACAGGCTAAAAACCTGGTTTCTTTCTAGATGTCTCGCTGCTCAACCCTATATTTTCAGAGAAACCGGGTTTTTTTGCCAACCATTCTCACGATTATGACATCGTGTCTGGTTGCTCGACCAAAATCCAACTCTTTGGTAGTTAGGACTTGAGTTTTCATTACTTGCCCGATCGCGGTTATTTTACCGCACTGCTAGATATTAGAGGTTTTTACCATAAAAGAGTGCGATCGAGAACAGGGTTTTTTGATCCATTCTCGATCGCACTTCCAGATACATTCAGTCAACCACAGTCGAGAGGCAGCAGCAATTAGCCGCCATTTTCGACTAATTAGTAGTCTGAGCTTCCACCAATCTTTGCTTGAGTTCTTCCAGAGCACTCGCCCAGCGCGGATCTGGCTGCACCGAGCCCGAATCAGCGCTCGACACCGTTGTTGCTGACTGATTGCGGCGAGACTTGTTGTTGTCACCCCGACGGCGATTGCTTTTGCTGGAACCGCCTCCACCTTGGGTAGGAGGAGCTGACGAGCGCTGCTGTTGCTGCGGCGCAGGTACAGGCATAGGCACAGACGCCGACGCCGACGCCAACTGTGGTGACTGCGGCGACTGCTGCTGATCGTCTTCGCCCTTCTCAGATTTACCCTTAGAGCGGGGCAATGCCTTCTCTATTTTCAGCGGGTTTTCTTTGAACATCAAGCCATTGTATTTCTCAATAACTTGGTCGGCTTGTTCGTCGGTTAGCACCGTCACAAAACCAAATCCTCTGCATTTTCCAGTTTTGCGGTCTGTAATTACCTTTGTGGTAACAGATTCGCCCTCCGGTGCAAAAACTTCTTGCAATTCTTGGCGATCGAGTTCCTTCGGTAGATTGCCAACATAAAGACGAATAGACATGAAAAATTCCTCCAGACTTGGATTTTAATTAATTTGCTCGAACAGAATTACCTAAAGTCAACTGCATATTGACTGCAGGCAAACACCACATAACCCGAGAATTGGCGCATTCCTCCCACCAACCTTGACAGATCCCCCCACCTTTTAGAACAAAAAGATGATTTACTCTGATAAGGCAGGAACTTAACCGCCGATGCAGAGAGCTTTTAAATCTCAGGTTGTTGTGTAAACTTTTAGTCATCACTCAAATGTTTAGGCTATTGGCTATTCTGTATTACTTGCTTCCGGTTTTGATTCAGAATGTTTATAGCCAGCGCCGTGTAGAAATTTATGTCCAAGGATGTCAATTGCAAGCGATCGGAATGCCAGTATTCAGTTTAATACAGTGATGGATAAAATGGCTAACATTTTTTCAGCCAGTAATCTTACCTCGTTCCTAATCTCGCTCCTAATGCTGAGAACTACTAACTTACCCGGTATCCCTTAAATCTGGCCCGGCAGAGTCCGAGCATTCTTTAAAGGTATCACAGCCTTGGTAACAGAGCTAGTTATTTAGGAAGATTTCAGTCTGAATTTAACGGAAACCACATCTGAATCACTTTTGAGAATTCATCCCGCACAGCAAAAATAGCGATCGAAAAAAAACAGCCGACAAGCGGCTGGCTGTACTTGCTGTGTTGGGATGTTGACAATTTTTACGCAATGCCTTAAGGGATTTTAGCCAACTGAAGTTATCGCGCTATTTGGTTCAATCCAATTCCTGTAAACTAATGTAACAGACTGCGGGCAAAAAAGCAACTTTTCTTTACGAATGAAGAGGCAAGTTCGGCAACGGATTTTGTAACGGATGTAACGGATAGACTGTAGGGTGCATAGGGAGAAACTCCAGAATCCGATCGCCAATCCCCTGTTTAACTCAACACCGATCGAGGATGCGCGTTGTTGGCGACTCAGGCCACAATCGGACAACTATTCCTCACCTTGGGCCTTGGATAATGATGTATGCGCCCCAAAAAGCAGCAGCAAAAGCCAAAATCGCAGACCAAATCGGATGTCCGCTGTCACTAACCCTCCCTCCTTGACTGCGGAGACTTTCAAGGTCGATCGCCACAGTAGCACCCCGGCGCAGCCAACCAGTCGCCACAACAGATGTTCCGATCAAATCGCTAGGGCGAGTAGTCTCTTTGAACAAAAATGGCCACAAAGAGCCAATGTAGCCAAACCTCGAAACATAGTGCAACCTCACCAACCCTGTCGCCGTCTGCAAAATCAAATCTTGTCCCAGCCAATTACTCATACCCGATCGACCTAAAAGTTGGCCTTCCAGCCGCACCGGTTCAGCATCCAGCGGCAAACTATCGGGATTTGACAAAATTTCCGGCAAACTCGGCGAAGCGGTTTCTCGCGGTATAATATCCGGGAAGAAATAATTGATCCGCATCAAAGTACCGATAGAAAACCCGATCGGCAAACAGCCCCAAAGAATCGATCGATCGCCCCAAAGCCAATCCAACTGCCAAATACTCGTCCTTGAAAAAATCCCGCCAATCAGCCAAAGCACTCCGACTATCGCCAAACTCATCGGAATTCCAAAAAACGGCGCACCTTGTAAAAATAGTTTTGAGTCTTTAAATTCTATTATTGACTTAAACAGAGACAATTTTCCTTTGCGGGGTTGTTCTTGCACTCCCGCGTCTACCAAATCTAACTCTGTCTCTAGCTTCCAGAATTGAGCATAAAGAGCCAACAGCTTCAAACGCTCTCCCAGCAAAGGATGCGCGCGGTTAACTGTCAACCAATTGCGCTCCCGATTGCTGACATCCCACAGCAAAATCTGTTCCAGCGGCGCGTGTAATGCAGCAGAACCAAGGCTTACAGCCTGTCCAACACCTACGGGTAACAATAGATCGAAACTTTCGAGGAAAAAGCTAGTTTGTTTTTGCTGCTCGATATTATCAGCAATGCCGATCACAATTTTAGACAAGGCCCGCGTCAAACCGTTAGGATTACCCGTAATTTCTGCAGCAGTGCGATCGCTAAAATACACCCTGCTGCGCGACAGCCACAACATCGGCCAGCGCAACAACTTATAAATCCCATAACTGGTAGCAGAAATTGCAGCGGCCACAAATTTGACAACAGAACGCAAAAACTCGATCGTCATTAAATCACACAACCGCTCTTGCCAGTGCGCCACCTGCCAATAAATCAAGTAAGGAATCTGAATCACCAGCAGCGCCAGCGACATCGGCGCAAAATCCCAGTGAGAGATATGGGCCAACTCCCGCGCGAAAATAGTAGCAATTTCATCATCCGTTAATTGTTCCAACAGCCCCCGACTCACAGCAATCCGAGCAAAACGGGGCAAACAGCCGTAACTGAAAGCTACAGGAACATTCAGCGGCAAGAGTTTCAACACCGGCACCGGCATATTTTGCTTCGTACAATAACTTCGCAGTACCCGACTAGCTTCTTTGCTGTGCTTCGATAAAACCGACCCGCGCAGGGTTTCGATGCCGCAAAACAGTTTCAGCAGCGCGTCTATCAGCCAGGGAGACGAGGCCAAAAGCAATCCAAAAACCATCTGAACAAACGGAGTTGGATCGCGGTAAAAAAGCTGAATCGGCGCGAAAATAGGCAGTCTACTGAATATGTAAAGCTGAACCAACAGAGAATTTGTGTTTGTCAGCAAGAATTGCAGGATAAACCGGGCTAGGAAAAATAGGGCGATCGCACTTGCAACGGCTTGCAGCCGAAACTCCAGCAACTTCAGCGGTTTGAGGGGGCGCGGGCTTTTCGCGCGCCCTGCTTCGCGCCAAGTGAGTTGGTAAGTATCTGGGCTGGCGACTCCGGGGATATCTGTTGGGGAACCGGAACTATTTTCGCCGCTAATTTCTGTATCGGGTGCGGTTTCGGTCGAGTTTTCCGGTTCAGAAGTCTGGCTTGTGGGGGGTGGAGGTGGCGGGGAAATATGTTGCGATTTCGCGTTCCCAGGCTCTACAGCAGACTCTAAAGGTAAAAATCCTGTTTTTTTATCTGCGGTCGGTCGATCGCTCCCAATCGATTTTTGCGGCGATTTTGTTCCGGCATCAAAGGCGACAAAGCCTGTTTCGGGGGGAGTTTCTGCGGATTTAGGTTTATTTTCCGGTGGTTTTGGGGGGCGAGGGGGGGTTAATTCTTTTAAAGCGCGATCGGCCCAAGTTTTGACTTGAGAGTTGGGACTTTTGGCGAGGGAAGAGCACAGGGCGATCGCCTTTTTGACATTACCGGTTGCTTTGTACGCAGCCACTAACCCCATCTGCGCGCGGATTCCCGACGACTGATTGGCGGCGGTTTGGGTAACGGATTCTAAAAGGGCGATCGCGGTGGGGTAATCCTGCTGTTTCAAAGCTGCTAGCCCAGCCTCTAGAGACTGTTTTGCAGATGAATCCGCCGGATTTGGATTAGTGGTAGGTGCCATGACTGTGCTTTCGCTAGCGTCCTTTCTAAGATAGCTTGGGTGGTCGATCGATAGCTGTTCTAACACAGCTCTATTTCTCTGTCACCGTTTGTTGCAGTTTCTTCGGCGGTTGAAACCGCTTAATAGTCAAATTTTCGGCCACTCCCAGGGGACGATCGTTGCGATCGGGCAGGAGTTTAAACCCCTCCCTCAAAGCTAAAGTCCTCGCTATGAGGACTGATGAATTATGCTAAATCCGGGTTAAATACTTCCTCGATCTCTTAGTCTTTTAGAGAGAAACTAAAGTTTATGGAGACGATATTTCAATCACCGAGCCCATCTAATTTTTGCTTATAATTAAATTAACACCTCACCCCTACATTTATGCCAATTGACGACGAAGATTTTGAAAGCGAATCTATTAGCGGCGATCGCCAACTCGAACTATTCACAGACAGGCACGAATTTACCCGCCGATTTGCCTTTTATTTAAACGAAGACCCGCCCCGCGAACAAATTTTGTATTTTTACGGCGATGGAGGCAACGGCAAGTCATTGCTGCTCAAACACTTGCAGGTTAACTGCTGCAAAAGATTTTCGCCGCAGGTTTGGCAACAATTGCGCGCACTCCCAGAAGAAAGGGCGGCCGAAGTTGCTGATTTCGTCCGCGAAGCCAAAACCTACACTCCCATACCCGTAGTCAGGCACGATTTCGGATTGATACCGATTAAAGAAGATAAACCGCAAGATAGATTTTACGGCTTGCTGATGTTGCGGCGCAATCTGGCAGAAGCAGAAGCAGCAAAGAAATACAAGTTTAAGTTTCCCAATTATGATTTTGCTTGCTGTTGGTATTTGCTGAACAAAGGTGAGTCAAACGCAACTCTAAACCAACTTTTACCCGATGATGTAATTCAATTGGTGACACCTGCAATTGAAACTTGGGCGCAATTTCCGGTGGTGGCACAAACTGTAGCCGTGATTAAAGGTATAATTAAATTGAGCGGCATTAAGGGAATGATGAAATTAATTCAAAAGCGCCTGGGTGTCAGCGATGAAAAGGCGAAGGAAATTCGCAGCAAAGATATTGATACTGAGTTAATAGACTGTTTGCCGACATTGTTTGCCCGTGATTTGAATGCGGCAATGGCTGGGAAAAACAAACCAGAACGCCTCGTGATGCTGTTCGATACTCACGAGAAATTGTGGGATGAAAAACGCAGTTTTCAGGGAATAAAATTTTGGTATCAAGATGAGTGGTTTCGGCGGTTGCTGCTGGCGCTGAAGTTCAAATTGGGGATTGTAGTTGTTGTGGCTGGGCGAGATTGTCCAGTCACACAACTGCGGTGGCCGAATGCGCTTGGAGATATGAAAATTCCCGAACATTTAATAGATGCACAATTGGTTGGGCATTTGTCTGCCACCGATGCTAGGGATTACTTGCACAAAGTGGAGATTGACAAGGCAGATTTGGCTGATGCTGTCATTAGATATGCCAGCGTCAATCCTGATGATAGTTGGGAGAATTTGCAGATACATCCGTTTTATTTGGGTTTGTGCGCGGATGTGGTGCTGGCAGAAAGAAGGCGGGGAATTGAGTTGCTGTCGTCGGATTTTGCCCGAATTCCGAAGTTGGAAAACAAAACTGCGGAGTTAACGGATCGGTTGCTCAGTTATGTAGATCGCGAAGTGCGATCTGCGGTGCATTCGCTGAGTGCTGGTCGCGCTTTTGATGAGGATTTGTACATAAAATTGGGAGCAGGTTGTCACTTCCAGGCAAGTAGTGCAAATTTTGAGATTTTGACGAGTTTTTCCTTTGTGTGGAAGGAACCCCAGCGGGGTGAAAAGTGGTATCGAATTCACGATTTATTGCGGCGCTTGGATGCGGATAGGGATAACGATAAAACTCGCAGAGCTCATGAGGTTTTAGAGGGCTATTACCGGGAATTGGGGAATGCGGCTGAGGCAATTTTTCATGCTAATCGCTTGGATTGGGAGCGGGGTGTAGATGAATGGGAAGAGGTGTTTGAGGAAGCGTCGCGGCTGAGTCGTTACGGGGAATGCGAGTCGCTGCTAGCAGTTAGAAGTGAGTTGTGGATTAAAAGTGATTTTTGGCTGGGCAGAATTTCCAACTCGGAGGGAGATTACTATGCTCACTTGGCTCGATACGCAGAGGCAAAACAGGAATATTTAGAGGCTGTTGCAGCTTACGATTGCGAACTCATATTAACTCCAGACGATGAGGGTACGCTCAACAACAAAGGGAATGCGCTGCGATGTCTAGGTGATTTGCAGGCACAGCTAACTGAGTTTGAGGATGCAAAACAGTCTTACTCTGAGGCGATAGCTGCCTTTGATTCTGCTTTAGTTATTGCACCGGATTATATTACTGCTCTCGGCAACAAAGGGATTGGGCTACAAAGGCTAGGTGAGTTACAGGCACTGCTAACTGAACGTGATCGAGCAGAACTATCTTACTTAGAGGCAATCGTTGCCTACAATTCTGCTTTAGTTATTGCACCGAAGGATTCTCGGTGGCTCAACAACAAAGGGAATGCGCTGCAAGGTCTTGGTGAGTTACAGGCACTGATAAAAAAATTTGATCTGGCCAAACTATCTTACAAAGAGGCAATCGCTGCCTACGGTTCAGCTTTACAAATTGCACCGGATGATATCGGGGTTCTCAACAAAGGGAATGCACTGCAAAGGCTGGGTGAGTTACAGGCACTACTAAGTGAATTTCCCGATGCCAAACTATCTTACAAAGAGGCAATCGCTGCCTACGATTCAGCTTTACAAATTGCACCGGATGATTCTAGATGGCTCAGCAACAAAGGGGGTGTGTTGGTACAACTCGGTCAGTTACAAGTAGAGGTAAAGGAATTTGATGCTGCCAAACAATCTTACTCTGAGGCAATCGCAACCTGTAAATCTGCTTTACTTATTGCACCTGATTATAATTATGCTCTCAATAACAAAGGGAATGCACTGCGATGTCGGGGTGATTTGCAGGCACAGCTAAGTGAGAGTGAGTTTGAGGCTGCCAAACTATCTTACAAAGAGGCGATCGCTTCCTTTGATTCTGCTTTAGTTATTGCACCGGATTATATTTTGGCTCTCAACAGCAAAGGGCTTGCACTGAAAAGTATGGGTGATTTGCAAGCAAAATTATTTAATCAACAGGAAGCACTCAAAAATTGGCAAGAAGCACTGGAAATGTATAATCGATCTTTAGCCATTGCTCCTAATGACGATTGGGCTCGCAATAGACGCGAGGCGCTGCAAGAATCTCTCGATTATTTGGGTAACGATACTGTCAGCAGTTAGCTCGATGGGAACGAGTAAAGACGCGGCCTTCATTCCCTGCCTTAAACCGAAAGCCCGCCAGGGAATGAATTCCCTGGCTAATAGCGAAAGTCCTCTGAAGAGGACTAAATGAATTCTTCAGTCCTCTTCAGAGGACTTTCGCTTTGAGGCAGGGGTTTCAACCCCTGCCGGACTGCCGGACTCAGGGACAGAGCGTTAAAACCCCGCCCTCGAATTTAGCTATTTAACCTTGCAGCTTACCGCCCAGATTGTCTCGGCGATGTACCATCAGCCCGCTTCCGACGGATCAGCACGCTCATCACCTGCTTCGGATTCGCCGCACGTTGTAGGGGACTCCAATCGCCCACTTCTGCAAATCCCAGTCGGTACAAAGTGAGTATGGTTTCCCGGACACCCTTGGGCGAACCGACAACCGTTAACAGCACCACTTCCTGTTCGCATACTGCTGCTGAGTCGTCATTTGGGCGATCGGAAAAGTTGTCGTCAGGCACGAATTCCTGTGACATAATATGTTCTCCTGGTTTTGGGTTTTCTAGAAAAACCCAAAAACCCAGCCGCCCCGCATTTCAACACATAGCAGGGCGGCTACAGAGGATGTTAAGATACTCCGTTAGCCTCCAGACTGCTTGTACCAGTTTGGCGGTTAGCTGTCCATTGCTGTTAGCGCAGCTTTGGGCAGTGCAACTAGATTTTTGGGTGACGCGGGCTGCCTCCTCTACAAGCAAGCAACCTCTCACTTCAAAGCGTAGCCGCACAGGGGGGCCGCCGTCAACCGATTTTAGATTTTAGATTTTGGATTTTGGATTGAAGATCGGGACTGGGAGGTTTTGCGCCGGGCTGAGGATTTAGCGTTATAACTAGACTAAGAGAACCCCAGGATAATTATGCTGCACGATCTTCAGCAATCTCACCAACAAGACATACAGACTATTACTCAGGTTTTGGAAAAAATCACCAACCGCACGCCGGCTCAGATTAAACCATTACTAGATGCGATGCTCAAACGGCTAATAGAACCTCAACAACGTCCCTTTTACGAAACAGCTACCCCAACAGAATGGTCAATAGCATTTCAGGAATGGGTTGACAGTCGTAGTACCCTAAATCTCCCTACTCTTTCAGATGAAGCTATTAGCCGAGAGAGCATTTATGGAGACAACTGATACTGAAGTTAAACTCCGATTTGGCGATCGCAAAGGTTCGGCCAAGCGACTCAGAGGGCTAGCAAAAACTGATATGCCACCTCCAACAGATGCGGAAGTTGCAGTCATGTTAGAAGAGCGTTTGGTCAATACTTCGGACAGTTTTTTAACCGCCCTGTAAGCCTTATGGAGGAAGCCCTGCCATTTTTTACGCATTTTCTGAAACTTAGCGCGCTTACTTAAACCTTGAAAAAATAGTCCAGCATATAGCCAGCAAGGGTTTCGGAAACTCGACTATATCTAAAACTGTCCGAAGTATTGTTTGGTGGATAAATACTTAAAATGATTGAACCGGGAAGACGCGAAGGACACGAAGGAAGAATTAGGAAGAAGATTCACAGGAGTTATGCAATCCGACAGAGAAACCGGGTTTTTTACCGAATTTACGGTATGTAATGCGTCTTCTCGTAAAAAAACCCGGTTTCTGGGCCCCATGCGTAAGCCCTACTCCTCGCTAACAGCCAAACCAGAAACCACAGGGGCGATCGCATTTAACTTCAAAACAGGGTGTTCCCCTTCCACCTGTCGGCAATTCCACTCATTTCTAAACAGCAAAACCGGCCTTCCCCAAGTATCTTTCACCGTCACCGTATTAAAAAGCCGCCCAACTTTTTCCAGCGCATCCCAACCGCCGTCAACCCAACGAGCTACACTGTAAGGCAACATATCGATCGTCGTTTCCACATTATATTCCGACTGCATTCTGAACTGCACAACTTCAAATTGCAACTGTCCGACAGCCGCCAAAATAGGCTCGCGTTTCGACTCATCAACCGAGTACATAATTTGCACTGCGCCTTCTTCCTGCAACTCAGAAACGCCTTTGCGGAACTGCTTAAACTTAGAAGGATTGGGATTTCTCAAAAAAGCAAAAAGTTCAGGAGAAAAACAGGGAATCCCTTCATATTCCAGTTTTTGGCCGGTGTAAATAGTATCGCCGATCGCAAATACCCCCGGATTGTTCAGACCGATCACATCGCCCGGATACGCAACCTCGATCGACTCCCGATCCTGAGCAAATAACTTTTGAGGTCTTGACAAACGCACCGTTTTACCACTGCGAGCGTGAGTCACGTTCATGTCCTTTTCAAACTTGCCCGTACAAACCCGAATAAACGCCACCCGATCGCGGTGTCTTGGGTCCATATTCGCTTGCAATTTAAACACAAACCCGGTAAAGTCTTCATAAGTTGGGGGCAAGTCTCCGGCGCTGCTCTTGCGGGCGATCGGCTTCATCGCGTAATCTAAAAACGCATCTAAAAACAGTTCGACCCCAAAATTGCTCATCGCGCTGCCAAAGAAAACAGGCGTCATTTTTCCCGCCCGAACCAAGTCTAAATCGAGTTCAGTTCCCAACTCATCCAGCAGTTCTAACTCTTCTTTGAGCTGATAGTAAAGGTCTTGTTCCAACAAATCTTCAATGCGCGGATCTCCCAATTCGATGACTGTATCAACAGCAGCGCGAGAACCGTGTTTAGCCCGCTCGAATAAGTGAATTTTGCGCGCCCTGCGATCGAAAACACCTTTAAAGCGATCGCCCGTACCTATGGGCCAATTTACCGGATAAGTCTGCAACCCCAATTCCTTCTCAATTTCGTCCAACAAATCCAAAGGTTCTCTGCTAGGGCGATCGAGCTTATTAAAGAAAGTAAAAATAGGCAAACTTCGCAGCTTACAAACTTCAAATAACTTCCGAGTTTGCGGTTCCAAACCCTTAGCAGCATCCTCAAGCATCACCGCATTGTCAGCCGCCGCCAGAGTTCGATAAGTATCTTCGCTAAAATCTTGGTGTCCCGGAGTATCGAGCAGATTAATGTGATATTTTTTATACTCAAACTGCAAAACAGTAGAAGTAATAGAAATTCCCCGCTGCTGTTCCATCGCCATCCAGTCAGACGTAGCGTGTCGCTGAGCCCGCCGCGCTTTCACAGAACCTGCTTCGTGAATTGCACCTCCGTACAGCAGCAGCTTTTCTGTCAAAGTAGTTTTTCCCGCGTCGGGGTGCGAGATAATAGCAAAGTTGCGCCGGCGCTCAACAGCAGTTAGCAGTTCAGTTTCGAGTTCTGTTGTCATCACAAATTAGGTAGGGGAATCATCACCCGATCGCCATTATAGCCTGTGCTACAGTTGCTATTAAAGGTAAAATTATCAATAAAGTCAAGGAAAAGTAATATGTACGACTCTGACAAGCGAAAGCTGTTATCACTGGTGTGCCACGGGGCGATTTTTTTCAGCACGTTACTGTTCTCGATCGGAGCGCCGATCGCTGTATTGTTAGTATCAGATGACCCCGTTGTCAAAGAAAACGCCACAGAAGCGATCAATTTTCACCTTAATGTATGGGTGTACAGCGCCGTAATTGTGGGGTTAACTGTCGTCACTTTCGGTCTAGCTGGCTTTATCCTAGTGCCCCTCGGTTATCTGCTGCACTGGGGACTGACAATAATGGCTATCCTCCACGTTTTGCAAAATCCTAACCAACCTTACCGCTACCCTTTTATTTTCCGAATAGTTTAGACAGAAAATCGCGCTTCACCATCGATTTCAACAACCCGATTTCTTCAAGAAGAAACCGGGTTTTTAATTGTTTTATAACTCACATTCGTTACCCCCAACTGGCAAAGACACTGCTTAAGTGACAAAGATGGTTGATTATCGGAGACAAGATTCAGTAAAAAAACTTAAAAGTTGGTGAAACTAACCATCATCCAGTTGGGGATTCCAGAAAATTGACCTAACCTCCTGCGTGAAATCTTCTTAATCCATAAAAATTCAAAAATTAGAGCACAATCAACTATTAATTATGCTGTCTTCGCCCTGTTGCAGCGCTGTTGTGAACGCTAAGCTGAGCTTCCATTGATGTCGGTTCCCAAACTATGCTACCGCCTTTGAGTTATTTCGCAGAGTTAGGGGTGAGGTTCGATCGCTCCGAAACATCGTTTTTGCGCTAGCTGTGCTATTTTTGCATCGGGCGATCGTTTTATTGGAATATTCCACCAATTCTATCTCTACCAGGTGTATTAAAACTTAATACAATATTTTGCCAATAAAAATCCCGCTCTTGTGGAACGGGAAAGCCATCAGGGTGCATCTATATGTATGTCAGTATAACTCATAGGGGGTATAACCCCTCGTAGCTTTATCGAATCTTTACAATCAAAAATTTTTTGTAAAGATTGAGGTTTTTATTTGACTGATCACCCGTTTTATGAAATTAAAATGGAAAATGCTGACATTTATAAAATCCAGTGAGTTTCCTCTGAACAATCAAAACTTTAAGCTCCTTTACCATGCTTTGGCCAATGGTGGAGCAAATACCATAAGATGGCTACATTTGTGATAAATACCGCTAACTTAAGTACCGTGATCCCGTGAACTAATTCATATATTTCAGGGGGTATACTAATGCTTACCAGCACTAAAACTAAGATTGTTGCCCAGTCTCTTTCGTACCACAAACCAACGGCTTCAACAGCAGTTAAAGTTGCATAAAGCGCTGCGGCAAGTCCGCCAAAAAATAATTTGTGAGGGTTGAGAATTAGAAGTTTTTCTAAGATAAATTCAATAATTTTTAGTTTGGTTTCTAACAAATAAGATTGCGAAATTTGTTCTAAAAATTGAGGATTCTTTAAGGCAAAAAGCAAAGCAATTGAAGTTACTGCCAAGAGGGAAGCCACAAAGGTTTTGTAAAGGACAATTGCGATTAAAGCAGGAGCGTGATGTTTCTTCACCTTAATTCTCGAAATATCAATAATGTACGATCGCCTGGTTAGGCTGTTTAGGATTGAAAACTTAAATTTTAGTAGAGTGTGTCAGCAATTAGCTAATCTATTATATAATAAATAACGCGCTGCTGACGCACCTTACTAAGTTTGAGGATAACGTTGTGCTAAGAAAGAGATAGCAGCAGCCCGATCGCCCAAATCGCCATCCAACCTCGCCGCCAACAAATCATCCAACATTCGTTTAAACCCAGGCCCCGGCTTATAACCCAAAGCCTTCAAATCGTTGCCATTTAAAGGCGGCTCAACATTCGCCCACTTGGTGAGATATTCCCAGATTTGGCGGCGGGCACTTCGCGGACTTTGTAGGGCGATCGCAATTAACACCGGCAATTCATAATTCCTCAACAGCAACACCAATTGACTCGGCAACTCGCACTTAGGCAAATTCTCTGCTAACTGGTTCTTTCCGGCTTCCAAAACTTCCAACCGTTTAATGCTGTCAGCAGGTAACTGAAGATTTGCAGCCACCTTGCCACGATATTCCGGTGCTAAATAAGCTATCAAAACTTCCAGCCGCATCTGCCAATCGGGAATATTGATAATTGGAAATTGGGAATTGGAAATTGGGAATTGGAAATTGGGAATTGGGAATTGGGAATTGTCTCTTCCTTCTTCCTTCTTCCTTCTTCCGACGGACATCGGACTGACACCCGTTACAGAATCCGTTGCCGAACTTCCTTCTTCCTTCTTCCTGACATCCGTTACAGAATCCGTTACAGAATCCGTTGCCGAACTTCCTTCTTCCTTCTTCCTTCTTCCTTCTTCCTTCTTCCTGACATCCGTTACAGAATCCGTTGCCGAACTTCCTTCTTCCTTCTTCCTTCTTCCTTCTTCCTTCTTCCTTCTTCCATTCAAACACCGATCGAGCAAACGCAGTTGCCGCCACAACTCCCGATCCAACTCCAAAGTAGGATGAATGCAGCGCAAAGCCTGCAAATCTCCCAGCATTTGCAAAGCAACTTTCCAGTAAGGAGCTTGCAAAATGTATTTCAATTCGCTTTTGAGCCGAGTTTCCAAAGCCGGAGCTCGGCCGTTTTCCCCCTGAATTCGGTAATAAATCCCGCTGGCCAAAGCGTTGCGAATGTATCCTTCCGTCTGCGGCTCAATTTCAAACCCCAACCGCACCGCAAACCGCACAGCGCGATAAATTCGCGTCGGATCTTCGATAAAACTATTGGCGTGCAAAACTCGAATTTGCTTCGATTCCAAGTCCAGCAAACCGCAAAAAAAATCTAACAATTCGCCGCTGCGAGGAGCACCCAACCGCACAGCCAGCGCATTAATTGTAAAATCCCTGCGGTACAAATCTTGGCGAATTGAACTCGCTTCAACTTCAGGATTTGCAGCCGGATAAGGGTAAAATTCAGTGCGAGCCGTAGCGATATCCACCCACAGCGAGCCGAAAGCAGAGTCTTTGTGCCACAAAAGCGCGGCGGTTTGAAATTGACCGTGAACGTCCAAACGCGAGTCGGGGTATAGTTTTTGCAGCGATGAAGCTAACTCGACACCAGCACCGGAATCGTCGGAACCGCACTTTCCATCCACAACCAAATCGATATCTGTTAGCGCCAGCGTATCATCCGTGGCTAAGAGTAAATCCCGGACTGCTCCACCCACAATATAAAGTTGCCAGCCTCGGTTTTGGGCAATATTCGCAGTGATCGACAATAATTGCCACAATTCGGCACTGATGCGCGATCGCAACAACTGCTCAACCGATTCGGGCATGACACAATAAGACAATTCCGCATTGCTTCCCCTGTCTCGCGCTTTTTGCTGGTGCAATTCCCGCAACACGTCAGTGCGAGTCACAATTCCTACAAGTTGACCGTTTTCCAATACTGGCAAGCGCCCGATATCGTATGTCACCATTAAAGATTCAATTTCCGGCAGCAAGGTATCTGGGGCGATCGTTTTTAACTGCGGACTCATGTAACCCTTCACCGGGGCGTGACTGAAACCGTGGTGCAGGGCAATGTCAATGTCGCGGCGCGAGATAATGCCGGCGAGTCGATTGTCCGCATCGACCACAGAAAGCCCCGAATGTCCGTAACGTAGGAGGATACGGTGAGCTTCCCCCACTGATGTTTCCGGGCGAATACTCCGCACGGGAGACGACATTAATTCGCGCGCTGTCGGAGGGTGGGGAATTTGAGCTTTGAGTTCGTCAGCTAACTGATTTAAAGTCAGCAGGGGGTCAACATCGCGGGTGGCGAGGGAAGCAGCGCGGGCGTGGCCTCCGCCACCGAAGGGTTTGAACAATTCGCTGAGGTTTGTTCCTTCGATGCGCGATCGACCGATAATAGTTAATCGATTGGAAACTGGCGATTCGCGATCGATGTTGCGGTTGTTTTCGTTTTCGCTAAATTTATAAACATTGCCTAACAGCAGAGCATCGGTTTCAGTCAAATCGAGCAAGCGAGAAGCCAGCGAAGAAAGTCCGGGAACGTAGGATTCAGTAGATAGCAGCACCCAGGCTACGCTGTAACCGTGCAAAGTTTCCGATCGCAAATTATTCAGCGCTTCTCTGAGCAAATCTTGCAATTGAGGAGACAAACCGGGTTCTACATATTCAGCGATTACTCGCAAACTCGCTCCCTGTTCCATCAACCACGCCAAAGCTATGGCATCTCGCGCAGTTGCGCCCTCAAAGGTGAGGGAACCTGTATCGACGTGGATGCCGAGGGCCATTACTGTTGCTTCCGAAGGCAGAAGGCGGGATGGTGTGTCGCTGTTTTCTGCTTGATTTTTGAGCTTTTCGACAATTAATGTCGTGCTGGCTCCGACTGCTTCGATTTGGGTAAAAGTAGCGGGGATGTCTGAATGCGCCTCTAGGTGATGGTCGAAAACCGCTATTTCGCTCAGGTGTGGCAAATCCAGCCACTCGGCGGCTTTTCCCAAACGATCGCGCCCGGAGGCATCAACTATACTAATTGATCGAATTTGTTGCGGATTGACCGATCGGCGTTCAATCAGTGGATACTCGTCGCGGTGTAGCGCCAAAAAATCCCGCACAGTCGGATGACACCCGCCCGTCAATACGATCCTGCTACCGGGGCGCAGCACGCAAAGTCCCACCGCTGCCCCCAAGGCGTCAAAATCTGCTGTTGTGTGGCACAAAACTAAGTCCATAGCCGAAAATCCCGCATCTCTAACTCAAACAGTAGCAATTTCTCGCCCTCTGAAACCGGATGTGTCGATCGGGCTTTAAGTTAAGCTTTCCAGTTTTCTGTGCTGTAACGAACAATGATAAAATTGATAAAAATCTTAAGAGCCGCTGACGCCTGTTCGCGCAACGCCCGAATTTGCCTGGGTTCTTTCGTATCAATCAACCGACAATTTCTCGATCGACTATCGGGAAACTGTCAAAAACTAGAATTTGGAAGATTTTTTTCGGTTCTGGGAAACTATTTCCGATCAACGCACGGTTATATCGAAAGGAGAAAAGATGTTATCAATTCTGTTTCAAGTGGTTTTACTGGGTCTGGTACTGCTGTCTTTTGTGATGGTCGTTGGCGTGCCAGTTGCTTATGCCTCTCCCCAAAACTGGAATCAGTCTAAATCCCTGATTTATGCCGGGTCTGGTCTGTGGTTTTTGCTGGTTATTGCAGTGGGTGTATTGAACTTTTTAGTCGTTTAATTTCACCCAACTTTATCGAAGAAAGAAGGTAAAAGATAGAAGGATGAAGGCATTCACCAGCGATTGAAAGGCATTCGGCAGAAGCTAGGATTTTTCCAGACCGCGCGATCCTGTATTTTTTTGCACTTGAGATTCAGATGAGATGCTGCTGCTTTCTGACTTTTGCCTTCTCACCAACAAAAATCTAAAATCTAAAACCTAAAATCTAAACTAGAGCACTATGACTGTTTTCGAGGGAACTTTTACTCATACCGAATCTTTGCGATTTGCTATTGTCATCGGTCGTTTTAACGATTTGGTGGTTAACAAACTTTTGGAGGGCTGTCAAGATTGTTTGAAACGCCACGGGGTTGATATTAATCCTCATGGCTCTCAAGTGGACTTTTTTTGGGTTCCAGGAAGTTTTGAGATTCCTTTGGTGGCGCGCCAAGCTGCTCTTTCTCACCGCTACGATGCGGTAATTTGTCTGGGTGCGGTAATTCGCGGCCAAACTCCTCATTTCGATTTTGTGGCTGGTGAGGTTGCTAAGGGAATTGCTGCTGCTGCTTTTCAGACAGGGGTGCCGGTGATTTTTGGGGTGGTGACGACTGACACGATGCAGCAAGCTTTGGAAAGGGCTGGAATTAAAAGCAATTTGGGCTGGAATTATGCGATGAGTGCTTTGGAAATGGGCACTTTGATGCGCCAAGTTAAGGGTTTGGGAACACACTCTTACGATCAGCGGTTAACTACTGGATCTGCTGGTAAAGTGCTTTCGGGCGAAGGAAATCTGGCGATCGCCCCTGATGTATCGTCGGATCAAATCCCCTCGTAAGTTCGGCTAGCAGTATTTTTAAGCTCAAAAAACATCAAGATTTGCATCGCGAAAAATCTTAAGACTCTTGTGGGGTGGTGATTATGCCCGCCCCCAAGGTGAAAATTCCACTGGTCGCAGCCGATCGACAAATTAGACCAATATCTTGCCAATTGGCAATCGGTACTTTGATGCCTCAAGTTTATGCTTTGGGCGGAAATTCTGACGATCAATTACCTGCGTCTGCTGCTGTTCAAGTGCTGTCGGGCGAAGTAAATCTGGCTATAGCCCCGGATCTATCGTCAGATCAAATACTGTAATTTCTACAAGGCATATTTTGCCAACAATGGTTACAATTCCAAATTCAGATTTAGACAAGTGCCAGCATTTGATTCACTTCCTGTTCTGGAACACACATACCGACACTTTTTTGCTAACAAATGCTAACAAACATATAAGTCAAGAGAATCTCTCAACAAAGGCGTGTCAACCAATGCCCGCAGGAAAATCCCGCGAGCACCATTTAGATCCCGATCCATCTTCAACCCGGTGGCGACGGACTTGATAATTCTAGCGCCACCTAGATTTTTGACAATTTCGCCTGTCCACGATACAGTTTTTGACGTGTAAGCTTCGTTGCAGTCAATCACCAGTTTTGAATTTTCCCAGGCTTTCCACTTAAGGAAATTCTTAAATTCGTAATGACTTAGAGTCAGCATTTGTCTCACCGTTTTGTTCCTCAACTTGCGGCGCGACTTAGACACCATTTGAGAAGTCTCAAACGTGGGCAGCAAGATTACATCAAAATTATCAACTAAAAACCTAGCTACTTTGTGATGCAACTCTCTGACTAAGTTCTTGATTTTGCAACGAAGTCTATTAGCTGCTTTCTTGAATCTTCTTTTTTGCCGACTGGGAGCTTTAGAAATTTTTGATACTAATTTGTCTAACCGAAAACATAGTTTCTGGATGTACAAATTAGAATTATTTCCCAGCCAGCCATAGGAATCTTCCGAAAAAAACGTCATGAACGTGCGGACACCGGGATCTAGTGCAACAACCCGACCTTGTTTCTCAGCCTTAAGTTGTTGCACTTCTTCAGAAACTACCAGGTAATATTCGCCATAAGCGAGAGTCAACCTGCCGTCACTGAAATTTTCAGGCAAGGATTCTGTTAGCTGACACTTGCCCAAAATTGAATGGTAGACACCACAGTCTTTTATAGCCGACTTCGGCACATAAATAGATTGTTTGGTGTCTTTCCTACTACGAAATTTACATTTGCGGATTTGCCCGTCTTTCTTGAAACCCTGCTTCGCTGCTTTGACCGCCGAGCAAGCATCTTTGATAGCAATCGATTTGATTTGGAAAGGTACAGGCTTTGCCCATTCTGGCAAGCTGTTGAGTATTCCGGTTTTGATTGTCATCCAGCTAGCTTTTGTGTCTGGTTCTTGGAGGTATTTTATGGTCGTGTTGTAAACAAAACGACTCACACCAAACCACTGCTTGAGCAGCGCTTTTTGCTCAGGATTTAGGAATAGCCGGATCTTCCTTGATCTTCTTGCTGTAACTTCTGAGTCCGTGCATTCTGCAACTGAAGACATGAAGGATGGCAAGAAGATCGCTTGTGAGTTCGGTTTCTGGGCAGTGAACTGTTCGGTCAAGAACCACGATTTGTCCACCGTTTTGCTCGGCCATGAACTCGAATAATTCAAATCCAAATCTACATAACCTGTCGCGACAGGCAACAACAATCGTGAGCTGTTCGCCGCGCATAAATCTGACCAGTAGGGCTTGCAGTCCGTTAGAGTCGATAGAGGCGTTGCCACCTCTACCTCTCCTTCAGAACCGGACGTGAGACTTTCATCTCATCCGGCT